>CAYYWS010000157.1:0-4305 GCA_964473955.1 uncultured Paraperlucidibaca sp.
TGGGCATTAAAGAACAGATCGTTTTCCCGGAAATCGATTACGACAAGATCGATCGCATTCGCGGTATGGATGTTGTTATTACTACATCGGCTCGCACCGATGACGAAGGTCGTGCACTTCTGCGCGCTTTCCAGTTCCCGTTTAAGTGAGGCTGAATCATGGCTAAGAAGAGCATGCTTAATCGCGAAGCTAAACGCGAGAAACTCGTCGCCAAGTACGCCAAGCTACGTCAAGAACTGAAGGCGACAATTGCTGATGTATCAGCAACAGAAGAAGCGCGTTGGGCTGCTATCTTGCGTTTGCAAGAGCTGCCACGTGACTCAAGCCCAAGCCGTTTGCGTAACCGCTGTGGTTTGACTGGTCGCCCTCATGGCTACTTCCGCAAATTCGGCTTAGCCCGTATTAAGTTGCGTGAAGCAGTTATGCGTGGTGATGTCCCTGGCGTCGTTAAAGGCAGCTGGTAAGAGGATTACTGAAAATGAGTATGCAAGATACCGTCGCAGACATGCTGACACGCATTCGCAACGCACAGCGCGCTGGCAAGCCAACAGTTGGCATGCCTTCGTCAAAATTGAAAGTGTCGCTCGCCCAGTTGTTGCAATCTGAAGGCTACGTTGAAAAGTTCGACGTAACTTCTGACGTTAAGCCAACATTGACGATTTCGCTGAAGTACTTCGAAGGCAAGCCTGTTATCGAAGAAATCAAGCGTGTAAGCCGTCCTGGTCTGCGTATTTATAAGGGCAAGGATGATCTGAACCGTGTTAAGCAAGGTTTGGGCATTCTCATCGTCTCCACTAACAAAGGCATCTTGACCGATCGCGCTGCACGTGCTGCTGGCGTTGGTGGTGAAGTTATTGCACTTGTTTCTTAAGGGTGAACGAAGATGTCTCGTGTAGCTAAATCACCAATTACTCTTCCTGCCGGTGTTGATGTCAGCATCAACGGTCAGCAAGTAGATTTAAAAGGTTCTAAAGGCACATTGTCTTTGAATCTGCACCCACTTGTTTCTATCAAGCAAGAAGGCACTGAGCTTAAGCTCGCGCCAACTGAAGATAGTCAAGCAGCTTGGATGCAAACAGGTACTGCTCGTTCATTGCTTAACAACAATGTTGTGGGTGTATCCGCCGGTTTTGAGCGTAAGCTTCAACTGATCGGTGTGGGTTATAAAGCAGCCGCTAAAGGCAAGGTGTTAAACCTCGCTCTCGGCTATTCGCACCCCATTGATTTCCAATTGCCTGAAGGTGTGACCGCGGAAACGCCAACACCAACAGAAATTCTGTTGAAGTCAATTGACAAGCAATTGCTTGGTCAGGTCGCTGCCAATGTTCGTGGCTTCCGTCCACCAGAGCCTTACAAAGGCAAAGGTGTTCGTTATGCAGATGAAAATGTGCTGCGTAAAGAAGCTAAGAAGAAGTAACGGAGTCGCTCGCAATGAACGAAAAAAAGGTTGCTCGTGTTCGTCGTGCTGCAAGCACGCGTGCAAAAATTCGTGCCAACGGTTCAGTTCGTCTGTGTGTGAACCGCACGCCACGCCATATTTATGCGCAAGTGTTATCCGCTTGTGGTGGTCAAGTGTTAGCTCAGGCTTCAACACTGGACACGGATCTGCGTACTGGTGCTACAGGTAATGTAGAAGCGGCGCGTAAGGTTGGTGCACTAATCGCCGAACGTGCAAAGTCGGCAGGAATTACCCGTGTTGCATTTGACCGCTCGGGTTTTAAGTATCATGGCCGCATTCAGGCGCTAGCAGATGCTGCGCGTGAAGCGGGTCTGGAATTCTAAGGACACGATGATGGCTAAGCTTGAGCAAAATGAAGGTTTCGTAGAAAAGCTGGTTGCAGTTAACCGCGTTTCTAAAACAGTGAAAGGCGGTAAGATTTTCGCCTTTACTGCATTGACAGTTGTTGGTGACGGCAATGGCCGTGTTGGTTTTGGTCGTGGTAAGGCGCGTGAAGTGCCTGCTGCTATTCAGAAAGCACTGGAAGCCGCCCGTCGCAACATGATCACTATTGACCTGAATGGTACAACCATCCAGCACCCAATCAATGGTCGTCATGGTGCAACACGCGTCTACATGCAGCCTGCATCTGAAGGTACTGGTGTAATCGCCGGTGGTGCAATGCGCGCTGTGTTAGAAGTTGCTGGTGTGCAGAACGTGTTGGCCAAGTGCTACGGTTCGACTAATGCTAATAACGTTGTTCATGCCACCTTTAATGGTTTAGGCATGATGACTACGCCGGAACAGGTCGCTGCTAAGCGCGGTCTGACGGTGGAAGAAATTTTGGGGTAATGCGATGAAAACCATCAAAGTTACACAGGTGCGTTCAAGCGCTCACAAGCTGCGTAATCACAAATTGTGTTTACAAGGTTTGGGTCTACGTCGTATCGGTCATACCGTTGAAGTCATTGATACGCCGTCAAACCGCGGCATGATCAACAAAGTCCATTACCTTGTGAAAGTGGAGGGTTAATCATGCAACTCAATGATCTGCAACCAGCAGTTGGTTCGACCCATGCGCCAAAGCGCCGTGGTCGTGGTATCGGCTCAGGCTTAGGTAAAACCGGTGGTGTTGGTGTAAAAGGCCAGAAATCACGTGGTAAGGGTAAAGTTCGCCCTGGTTTCGAAGGCGGTCAAATGCCTTTGTACCGTCGTCTGCCAAAGTTTGGTTTTACATCTTTGCTGCAACAAGTGACAGCTGAAGTTCGTCTGTCAGAAATTGCCAGTGTTGATGGTGATGAAGTTACGCTCGATACGCTGAAAGATGCCAACATCGTTCGTAAAGACATGACACGTGCACGCATCATCCTGTCGGGTGAAGTGAATCGCGCGCTGACAATCAAAGGCGTGAAAGTCACCAAAGGTGCACGCGCAGCGATTGAAGCCGCAGGCGGTAAAGTAGAGGAATAAGTTGTATGGCGACTGCCCGCACCCAACAAGCGCGTGAACAGATGCAAAAACCGGGCATGTCGAAAGGCATGTCCGAGTTGTTACGGCGTATCGGTTTTCTATTGCTGGCTTTGCTGGTATTTCGTCTAGGTTCACATATTCCTGTGCCTGGCATTAATCCAGAGCGTCTGGCTCAGCTGTTTGATCAAAACAGGGACACTATCCTTAGTTTGTTCAATATGTTCTCAGGCGGCGCTCTGGAGCGTATGTCGATTCTGGCGTTAGGCATTATGCCTTACATTTCAGCGTCGATTATTATGCAATTGGCGGCCTCAGTTGTGCCTTCACTTGAAGCAATCAAGAAAGAAGGTGAGTCGGGTCGTCGTAAAATTAACCAATACACCCGTTATGGCACGGTGGTTTTGGCATTTATTCAAGCGGTTGGTATGTCAGTCGGTTTGATTTCTCAGGGTATTACTCTGACAGTCGGCATGACATTTATGATTCCAGCTGTGGTGAGTTTAGTTGCTGGTGCTGTGTTCCTGATGTGGCTCGGTGAGCAGATTACAGAGCGCGGTGTAGGTAATGGTATTTCGATGTTGATTTTTGCCGGTATCGTGGCTGGTATGCCGGGTGCTATTGGTATGGCGTTAGAGTCAGCGCGCCAAGGTGAAATCAGCGTTATTGGTTTGCTTATTATTTTGTTATTGGCAATTGCCGTTGTTGGTGCAGTGGTCTTTATTGAGCGAGGACAGCGTCGTATTACGGTGCAGTACGCTCAGCGTCAACAAGGCCGTAAAGTGTTTGCTGCACAGCAGAGTCACTTGCCATTAAAGCTGAACATGGCTGGTGTTATTCCTGCCATTTTTGCTAGTTCGTTATTGTTGTTCCCGGCCAGCTTAGGCCAGTGGTTTGCTCAGTCGCCAAACCCAAATGCAGTGCAAAAAGTACTGCAAGAAATGTCGTTATTGTTGGCGCCAGCACAGCCTTTGTACTTATTGCTGTTTGGTTTATTGATTATTTTCTTCTGCTATTTCTACACAGCGCTGGTGTTTAGCCCACGTGATGTAGCAGATAACTTGAAGAAGTCTGGTGCGTATATCCCTGGGATTCGTCCTGGTGAACAAACCACACGTTACATCGATACTGTTATGGGTCGTTTGACTCTGATGGGTTCGTTGTACATCACGGCAGTATGTTTATTGCCGATGATTTTACAGGTTGCTTTCAGTATTCCGTTCTACTTGGGCGGTACCTCACTGCTGATCGTAGTCGTCGTTGTCATGGATTTCATGTCACAGATGCAGTCACATTTGATGTCGCATCAGTATGAGTCCCTGATGAAGAAAGCAAACCTCAGGGGTGTCGGTCCTAGTGGACAGATTCGCTGAACCTTTTTGCGTTTTGTTGGAGTAGGT
>CAYYWS010000158.1:0-4272 GCA_964473955.1 uncultured Paraperlucidibaca sp.
AGCGGCTTTTTCACGAGCCTCTTGCTCGCGCTGTAGACGACGACGCACACGCGGGTCGTTACGAGCACGACGTACTGGAGCTTCACCTGTAGCAGTAGTGCTTTCTGCTTCAGCAGGAACATCGCTAGGTGTTGCTTCTACCTTAGCTTCAGGAGCGGTCTCAGGAGCTGCAGTTTCGGCGGCTACTTCGGTTGCTTCTACTTCTACTGCAGGTTGCTGTTCAGTTGTCGCAGCTTCAATCGCGACTGCTTCAGTCACTACTTCAGCTTCAGCAGCAGGCGTTTCAGCGGCAGCGGCTTCGACAACAGCAGCCTCAGCAACTACTGGTGATTCAACAACGGCCGGTGTTTCAGCAACTGTTTCTTTTGTTACGGGTTCATTTGTCACAACCTCAGTAACAACTGGTTCCGCAACTACTTCAGTAGGAGCCACTTCAGCAGGAGCCACTTCAGTTTTTACAACCTCAGTAGCGGCCTCAACAGCTGGTGCTTCTGATGTTGACGCTACAGCAGGTACTTCAGATGTTTCAGTGACAGCAACTACTGCAGCAGTAGCTGCGGCTGTGCCCGCCATTTCTGCCGGTACTGGCAAGCCTGCATCAATCAGTACTTGTGGATCGCGTTCACGCGGGCCACGTTGTCTGCGTGATGGGTGACGATTACGGCGACGGCGTGGCGCTTGTGTGTTATCAGCATCGGCTGCTGGATTAACTTCAACATCACCAACAGCGGCTTCTGTGGCATCAACTGCGGCGGCGACTTTATTCTCTTCGGCCACTGCAGCACGTGGTTGGCGTGGCTGTCTGGGTGGGCGAGGAGGACGCTGACGTGGCTGACCTGTTGTTTCGTCAGTGGCTGTTGCATCAGCTGGGCGACGATTACGTTCTTGCGCAGGCTTATCGATGGCAGTACGGCCACCAGTAGTCACCAACTCAGGCTCTTTGCCCGGGCGATCATTACGATCATTACGTTGGTTATTACGGTTGTTGCGCTGACGATTATTCGGGTTATTGCGATTGTTGTTTTGACGATTGCGATTTTGTGTTGGCGCAGGCGTTTCAACAGCTGCTGGCTTAACACCAAACAAGGCGTTAATCAGCGACTTAAACCATGCCACAAAACCGAGTGCAGCTTTGGTCTCGGCAGCAGGTGTTGCACGTGTGCTTTGCGCACCATCACGTTCAACAAAACGTGGTGCTGGAGCTTGTGTGTCTGGCTGAATATTGCGCACAGCGGCTTCTTGGCGTTTCGGGCCGCTACCTTCAACGGCATCCAACACCACTTCTGGCTTAGGTGCTTCAATGCGCTCGACTAATTTAAAGCTCACTACATCACTATCTGCTTCTTCTACTTGGTCATCACGTAAGCGAGTCACGTCGTAGTGCGGCGTTTCCATATGCGGATCGGGCAGAATCAAAATGCGCACGTTGCTGCGCGCTTCAAGTTCAGCCAAGGTGCTGCGCTTTTCGTTCAGTAAGAAAGTGGCCACTGATACCGGCACTTGCGCGTTGATCTGCGCAGTACGGTCTTTCAGCACTTCTTCTTCGATTAAACGCATGATCGATAGTGATAATGAACGTACATCACGAATCACACCGGTGCCATGGCAGCGTGGGCATACCAAACCAGTGGACTCTTCCAGTGATGGACGTAAGCGCTGACGCGACAGCTCCAGCAGGCCGAACTTGGAAATGCGGCCAATTTGAATGCGCGCACGATCCATTGCTAAGGCATCACGAATACGATCTTCCACCATGCGTTGATGCTTAGGTGGTGTCATATCAATAAAGTCGATAACGACTAAGCCGCCACTGTCACGCAAGCGCAATTGACGGGCGATTTCATCGGCTGCCTCAAGGTTGGTATTGAGTGCCGTTTCTTCGATATCGCTGCCTTTGGTCGCACGTGAGGAGTTGATGTCGATAGACACCAGTGCTTCGGTTGGGTCGATCACAATCGAGCCGCCCGATGGCAGTTTCACTTCACGCTGGAATGCGGTTTCGATTTGGCCTTCGATTTGATAACGATTAAACAGTGGTACTGAGTCGTTATAGAGTTTGATCTTGTTTTGGTAGTGCGGCATCACTTGCTGCACAAACGCCATGGCTTCGTTATAAGCCGCTTCATTGTCGATAAGTACATCGTTAATGTCTTGGCGTAAGTAGTCACGTACAGCGCGGATGATGACGTTTGATTCTTGGTAGATTAGGAATGGTGCTGCTTTTTCTTGGCCCGCGGTTTGAATCGCAGTCCACAGCGTCATCAAGTAGTCCAAGTCCCACTGTAGTTCTTCAGCACCACGGCCAAGGCCTGCAGTGCGCACAATCATACCCATGTCTTGTGGGATTTCGATGGAGTTTAAAGCGTCTTTTAATTCTTGACGCTCGTCACCTTCGATGCGGCGAGAGATACCACCAGCGCGTGGATTATTCGGCATCAATACCAAATAACGACCTGCTAAAGAAATGAAAGTAGAAAGTGCTGCACCCTTATTACCGCGCTCTTCTTTTTCGACTTGGACAATAACTTCTTGACCTTCTTTTAGCGCGTCTTTAATGGTGATGCGGCCACCAGCTTCTTTGCTCGATTTATTAAAATATTCGCGAGCGACTTCTTTTAATGGCAGGAAACCATGGCGTTCACCGCCAAAGTCAACAAATGCGGCTTCTAAACTGGGTTCAATACGAGTGACACGACCTTTGAAAATACTGGCTTTTTTCTGAACGCGACCACGGTGTTCTAAGTCAAAATCGTAGAGTCGCTGGCCATCGACCATGGCGACCCGGATTTCTTCCGGATGAGTCGCGTTGATTAACATACGCTTCATGTGGGTTTACCCTATGGGTTATAGCCCCATGTCAGGTGCCCGCAAGCAGGATGCAACAACAGTGATTGAGGCGCTTCTGGCTCTCATACACAAAAAGAACGGTATCCACTTTGGACGCCGTTCAGCACATATTCTGTTGTTGCTATCGTCGGTTTTGCCCAACGTTAGTTTCAGTGTAAGCGCGCGGGTGACGCAGCGCTTACAGCACAAATCAATTCCTGCTCGCGCACAAAAAACATGGCGCCGAGCTTAAGTGTTTAAATGACATCATCGTCATTCCATAGGCCGGGTGGGGGAGGTGCATGGGACGGCGGTCTAACCACGCAGCCACAAAAACAGGCTATCATGGGGACTCAGCTCGGGTGCGATTCCCGCCAAGCGGCTGTCGCAATGCCTTATACTACGTCGACAATCACACCCTTTTTTCCTAAATGGTTGGGTTGTGACTAGTCGATCTTTTGACAAGCGACCAGTTACTATAGCAGCCCGTATAGCGTGCTGACCATTATTTTGTTCACCCTTTTACATAAGTATTTATAGGCATTTCATGACCGCTTCTGATTTAGCAACTGTTCGTTTACTCACTATTGATGAAGATCGCGCCGGACAGCGCCTTGATAACTTCTTAATTACTGCGCTTAAAGGCGCTCCGCGTGCCTTGGTTTATCGAATTGTTCGTAAGGGTGAAGTGCGTGTAAATAAAGGGCGTGTTGCGCCAGATTACCGTTTGCAAGCCGGTGATGTGGTGCGTGTGCCGCCTGTGCGTTTATCCGATGTGGCACCTGCACCAACCCCACGTCATGGCCTGCAGAAACTATTAACTGAGCGCATTGTGCATGATGCTGATCATTTGTTGGTGGTGAATAAGCCAGCTGGTCTGGCAGTGCATGGCGGTAGTGGTGTATCGGTAGGCTTAATTGAGGCCTTGCGGGCTATGCGCCCTGAGCAGGCTAGTAGTTTGGAGCTGGTGCATCGTTTGGATCGCGACACGTCTGGCTTAATTATGGTGACTTCGCGTCGCCCTTTATTACGTGCGCTGCATGCCAACTTACGTGATGGTGATATCGACAAACGCTACGTTGCCTTGTTGTCAGGTCGTTTAGCCGGTGCCAAACATCGTGTTGATGCGCCTTTATTAAAAGTCGAGCGCCCTAGTGGTGAAGCGATTGTGCGTGTTTCGCGCGAAGGTAAGGCGGCAATTACTGAGTTCACTGTGTTGGAACGCTTTAAAGATGCCACGTTGGTTGAGGCGAAGCTGTTAACGGGTCGTACGCACCAAATTCGGGTGCATGCTCAGCATTTAGGTCATCCGCTAGTTGGCGACGACAAATATGGTTTAGACGCTGTAAACAAGCAGTTTCAGAAAAAGGGCCTGACACGATTATTTCTTCATGCCAAGCGTTTGCAGTTAACGTTGCCCGATGGCAAGCGTTTAAGCCTTGAAGC
>CAYYWS010000159.1:0-2798 GCA_964473955.1 uncultured Paraperlucidibaca sp.
AATTCAATGGCGCGATCCAATACCGCCTGCAATTCGGCAGGGGAAAGGTCTAGCAGGGTTAAAAAGTGCCGTACGCTCATGATGCAGCCGTCGTTAAAAAGTCGCGCACTAAGGCGCTGATGCGTTGCACCAGTTCATCAGACTCTTCCGCTGAAATAATCAGCGGCGGCAATAAACGGATACGATTTTCGGCGCTAACAATCAGCAGCACACCGGCTTCGCGAGCAATCGCAACTAATTCAGTGCAGGGACGTGGCAGCACCACACCCAGCATCAGGCCTGCACCTTCAACGGTTACGCCTAGGTCGCCCAGTTCGTGTTCAAAGCCGGCTTTGATGCGGGCGCCCATGGCGGCTGCATTGCCGATTGGGCCTTTTAGTAATTCATCAATAGTAACTAAGGCTGCACGTGAGCCCAGCGGTGTGCCGCCATAAGTGGTGCCATGCATGCCGGGGCCAAACAGCTCGGTGGCGCGGCCAGACACTAGCGTTGAGCCAATGGGGAAACCATTGCCCAAGCCTTTAGCGGTGGTGACTACATCTGGCAAAATGCCGGCATGTTGATAGGCAAAGTATTTGCCGGTACGGCCATTGCCGGTTTGAATCTCATCCACCATCAACAACCATTCGTGACGGTCGCAGAGCTTGCGCAATTCGCTTAAATAGGCAAAACCTTGGGGCGGCATACGCACGCCACTTTCGCCTTGAATAGGCTCCACCAAAATGGCCACGATGTTGGGGTTTTCACGGGCGACAGCTTCGATGGCTTCAACATCACCATGTGGCACATGAACAAAACCTTGCACCAACGGGCCAAAGCCGGTTTGGATTTTGGTGTTGCCAGTGGCGGTGAGGGTTGCCATGGTGCGGCCATGAAAGCTGTTATTCATGACAATAATGGTTGGCAGTGCCACGCCCCGTTGATTGCCATACAAACGCGCTAATTTAATCGCGCCTTCATTGGCTTCGGCGCCTGAGTTGCCAAAAAATGCACGTGCCATGCCAGACACTGCGCATAGCTTTTCGGCCAACTGTTCTTGCAAGGGCACTTGGAACAAGTTGGAGGTGTGCACCAAGGTGCGCGCCTGGTCGGCAATGGCCTCGGCCACCGCAGGGTGGGCATGGCCTAAACCGCACACCGCAATGCCTGCGGTAGTGTCTAAATAACGACGACCTTGAGTATCAAACAGCCAAACACCTTCACCGCGAACAAAAGCGATAGGTTGCCGAGCATAAGTAGGCATTAATGCAGTGGTCATGGGCGTATCACGCGACAATCGGGGAAACACGGAGTGTATCTGTCTCTGCTGTTTTAGCCAAGAAGCGGGCGAGTCTGTTAACATCGCGCTCGACATTTATCTGCCGAAACGAGAGCCACTATGGACGTTCAAGAACTGATCAAGAAACAAATTGCCGATAACAACGTGCTGTTATACATGAAGGGTACACCGCAATTTCCACAATGCGGTTTTTCTGCGCGGGTAGTGGAAGCCATGGTACAAGTAGGTGTTCCATTTGCTTATGTCAATATTTTGGAAAACCCAGAGATTCGCTCCACTTTGCCGATCATTGCTAACTGGCCAACCTTCCCGCAGCTGTGGGTGAAAGGTGAGTTAATTGGCGGTTGTGACATCGTCATGGATATGGTGCAAAAAGGCGAGTTAGCCCCCCTGGTTAAAGCAGCGGCGGGTCAACCAGAGGCATAAGCGGAACGCTGTACTAACCATCAAATCACTGGAGAGCACAGAATGTTCGAGATTATGCTGTTGGCCCTACTGGCCGTTGCAATTTTAATTGTGGTGCTAAGCGTTAAGCAGGTGCCACAGGGTTATGAGTGGACGGTGGAACGTTTTGGCCGCTTCACACATACCTTAAGCCCCGGTCTGCATTTCATCATGCCGTTTTTTGACCAAATTGGTCGCAAACTGACCGTGATGGAACAGGTGCTGGATATTCCTGCACAGGAAGTGATTTCACGCGATAACGCCATGGTGCGTATTGATGCCGTGTGTTTTTACCAAGTGATGGACACTCCACGTGCTGCTTACGAAATCCAAGGCCTAGGTTATGCCATTCAGAACTTGGCCATGACCAATATGCGTACCGTGATTGGTTCGTTGGATCTGGATGAAATGCTGTCCCAGCGTGACCAAATCAATGGCCGTTTGCTGACTGCGATTGACCAAGCCACTGGCCCTTGGGGCATTAAAATTACCCGTGTCGAAATTAAAGACATTACGCCACCAACCGACCTAGTTGAAGCCATGGCTTCGCAGATGAAAGCCGAGCGTATGAAGCGTGCCTCGATTCTGGAAGCGGAAGGCCGTCGTGCAGCCGAGATTTTGACTGCTGAAGGTGAAAAGCAGGGTCAGATTTTGAAAGCGGAAGGTGCGCGTCAAGCGGCATTCTTGGAAGCGGAAGCACGTGAGCGTGAAGCCCAAGCTGAAGCGAATGCAACTGCCGTGGTGTCGGATGCGATTGCCAAGGGTGATATTCAAGCCATTAACTACTTTGTGGCTCAGAAGTATGTTGAGGCCTTTGGTGCCGTTGCGGCATCACCTAATAGCAAAGTGATTATGATGCCAATTGAAGCTACTCAGTTGGTCGGTACTGTGGGTGGTATTGGCGAGTTGGTAAAATCGTTACAGGCTAAGTAAGGAGCGCCACGATGACTCCCATGATGTGGCTGGTGATTGCCTTGGTATTAGCGGCTTCTGAGCTAGTCACAGGCAACTTTGTGATGTTGATGCTGGCGGCTGCAGCAGGGATTGTGGCCATTTCGGCACAAATGGGCTTAGA
>CAYYWS010000159.1:2898-4259 GCA_964473955.1 uncultured Paraperlucidibaca sp.
GTAGTGTCTGTCGAAGGAACAACATTGGTGGTTGAGCTGCTGCCAGATTCGGCAGCGTAAATTTTTTAAAAACGTTAAGGAGAAAATAATGGCCGTATTAGTTGGCAAACCAGCCCCGGATTTTACTGTTCCTGCGGTATTGGGCGATGGCAGCATTGTTGAAAGTTTCACGCTGAGCAGCGCTATCAAAGGCAAGTACGCGTTGGTGTTTTTCTACCCACTGGACTTCACTTTTGTGTGTCCATCCGAGCTGATTGCCTTGGATCACCGCATGGATGATCTGACCGCACGTAATGTGGAAGTAGTGGGTGTGTCGATTGACTCTCACTTCACCCACAACGCATGGCGTAACACCCCCATCAATGATGGTGGTATTGGCCCAGTAAAATACACCTTGGCTGCTGACATGAAGCATGACATTGCCAAAGCCTACGATGTTGAATCTGAAGGTGGTGTGGCTTTCCGTGGTGCGTTCTTGATCGACCCAGAAGGTGTGGTACGTTCACAAATCGTCAACGACCTGCCATTGGGCCGTAGCATGGACGAAATCATTCGTTTGTTTGATGCCCTGCAATTCCACGCTGAGCATGGCGAAGTATGCCCTGCCAACTGGAAAAAAGGCGACAAAGGCATGGATGCATCACCAGCTGGTGTTGCAAGCTACTTAGCGGAAAACGCTGACAAGCTCTAAGATTTAGTTGTGATAGCAGGCGGCTTCCGGAGCAATTCGGCAGCCGCTTTTTTTATGGCGGCTGTTTATGGCATAGGCCTTGCAAGTAGTCTAGTGTTGTTTATTAGGCACTGCTGCAAGGACTATCATGAGCTCACTTGAACCGCCTTTTGATGAGATGTTCGCTGCTAATGGTGACGTTCGTGCGCATTACGCTCGTTACCAAGACTGGCTGGCACAATGGCCAGATGATGAGATGGAGCAGAAGCGGCAAGAGGCTGATCTGTTGTTTCGTCGTGTTGGCATTACCTTCGCAGTTTATGGTGATGAAGCCGGTAGCGAGCGTTTAATACCCTTTGACACCATTCCCCGCATGATTACTGCCAATGAGTGGCAGGTTTTGGCCAACGGCTTACGTCAGCGTGCATTGGCGTTAAATCAGTTTTTGCACGACATTTATCACGAGCAACATATTTTAAAAGCGGGTGTAGTGCCGGCCGACGTGATTTTGGGCAATGTGAATTATCAATTAAGCATGGTGGGTATCGACTTACCTAATCGTGTATACGCGCATATTGCGGGCATCGATTTGGTGCGGCACCAAAATGGTGCGTACTACGTGCTGGAGGACAATTTGCGTACCCCCAGCGGGGTGTCCTATATGCTGGAAAACCGCAAAATGATGATGCGG
>CAYYWS010000160.1:0-4224 GCA_964473955.1 uncultured Paraperlucidibaca sp.
GATTCACCTTCTGGAAATAAGGCAGATAATGCCGTCATGAAGGTGCTATGAAACGGATTGTTGTCATAGTAATAACGTGAAACGCTGGCTGGATCGAATTCAAAATCCATACGGCGAGGTGGAATGCCAACCTGAGCACCGGCTAATGGACGGTTGCTAGGTGTTGTATCGAGTTTAGTTGCGGCACTCATAAGGCGTCTCCAAATAATGTTACATTCAACGATGTAACATTATGCATGTTTACGTCAGCACCGCAATAGCTCAAATAAACTAAGCAAGAATGATATGATTTTGACGTTTTCCACCGTGAGACTGCTGCCTTGGATGTGATCGTCTTATTTTTTGCCTTTGGCTTAATTGCAGGTCTGTTGCGCTCTGAGCTTAAGTTACCTCCCGGCTTGTATGAAGGCTTGTCGCTTTTTTTATTATTAGCCATTGGCTTAAAAGGTGGGCAAGGTTTAGCAGGGCAGCCGCTATTACCGTTGTTACCCGAGCTCGCCAGTGTGATGGCACTGGGCATACTGCAAACCTTTATCGCTTTTGCCATTTTGCTAAATCTTGGTCGCTTTGCGCGGCCCGATGCCGCCTCTATTGCGGCACATTATGGTTCGGTCAGTATTGCAACATTTGCGGTTGCGGTAACTTGGCTAACCACACGAGACATAGCATTTGAGCCTCAGCTCGTCGTCTACTTAGCGGTAATGGAAGTGCCGCCTATTTTAGTGGGCATTATGTTAGCCCGCGGTATGGGTTCGGGCTTGCCTATACGCTGGGGCGACCTATTACACGAAGCATTTTTAGGCAAAGCAGTCACGCTATTACTGGGTGGTATGGCTATTGGCTGGTTGGCTGGTCCTAGTGGTTTAGACAGCATTACCCCGGTGTTTTTCGACTTGTTTAAAGGTGTCTTGGCCTTATTTTTATTAGAAATGGGGTTAATTGTGAGCCGTCAGATGAACGGCCTGAAGCAGCAAGGACTGTTTCTGTTTAGCTTTGGTGTTTGTATGCCGTTGCTATCGGCAGTATTAGGCTTGGCGTGTGGCTGGATGTTAGGACTTTCTGTAGGTGGCCTCACGCTACTCGCAACACTGGCCGCCAGTGCATCATACATTGCGGTACCTGCTGCTATGCGTTTAGCGGTTCCAGCCGCCAATCAGGCCACGTCACTGGCTGCCGTCTTGGGCATTTCATTCCCATTTAATGTCTTCTTTGGTATCCCACTATTTTATTTCGCAGCACAGCGCCTAGTAGGAGCCTGACATGAGCATCAATACCGGAACAAAGACGTTACTGACGGTTATTACTGAGGCGGCTTTAGAAGCAACTCTAGTGCGTATTCTGAGTGAGCAAGGTGTGCGCGGCTACAGTGTTAGCGAAGTGCGCGGTCGTGGCAGCCGAGGATATCGCGACGGTATTCTGGCGGAGTCAGCCAACATCCGTTTGGAGGCCGTCTGTAGCCGAGCTGTCGCAGAGTCAGCCATCACCTTATTGCGTGAGCGTTATTATGATGACTTTGGCATGGTCGCTTTTATGCAGGATGTCGACGTACTGCGCCCAGACAAGTTCTAAGCGCAGTCGTCGTTAGTACTTAATTGAGTGCTGCTAGTGCAGTGTCATAGTTCGGTTCGTCTGCAATCTCAGCAACTAACTCACTATGCAACACCTTGTTCTGCTCGTCCAAAACCACCACAGCGCGAGCCGCTAAGCCAGCCAGCGGTCCATCTGCAATGGCAACGCCATAGTTGGTTAGAAACTCTTGATGACGCAATGTTGATAAACCCACCACATTGTTAATACCTTCGGCACCACAAAAGCGTGCTTGAGCAAAGGGCAAGTCAGCGGAGATGCACAACACCACGGTGTTATCTAGGCTGCTCGCTTTTTCGTTAAATTGTCTAACTGACATAGCACAGGTGGGTGTGTCCACACTGGGGAAAATATTCAAGATTTTGCGTTTGCCAGCATAGTCAGCCAAGGCCACATCGGCCAAGCTGTTGTTGACCAAACTGAAGTCAGCTGCTGCGCTGCCCTGAGTAGGAAATGTTCCGCTGACCTGAACTGGTCCGCCTTTTAATGTCACCGTTGCCATATGCTACTCCTGTTGGTATCACCACAGAGTAAAGCAGATGTGGCCGCTGAATGGCAGCTAACAACACTGATTAAGCGATGGGTAGCTTAATCCAGAAGCAGGCACCGTGTCCCGGCTCTGATTCATAACCAATCTGGCCACCCATGTGCTCTACCAATTCTTTGCAAATGGCTAGGCCAAGTCCGGTACCATCTTTGCCGCGTGTATCGCTACTGTCTGCTTGGCTAAACTTGGTGAAAATTCGTGAGCGGAATTCGTTGGGTATGCCAGTGCCGTGGTCGCAAACTTCAATCATTAATTGGTCGTTGATCACTTTATAGCTCACTATAATTTCATCATTTGCAGGTGAGTATTTGCAGGCATTGGACAACAAGTTAGACAACGCTTGTGTTAAACGGTGCGGATCAGTGTTCAGCGTTACCGGTGTGTTGTTGGCTCGACGAATGGTGACTTGGTAACTTTCCGCAACCGGTGACATGGCCTCTATTAAGTGATCGATGAGCGCGATGATATCGACGTCTTTATATTTCAGCTCGAATTTGCCTGCTTGTAATTTTTCTAGATCTAACAGGTCATTAATCAACAGGCTAAGTCGCTGGCTGTTGTCTTCGGCAATTTTGAGCATGTTATGAATGGGCTCGGGGACATTGCCCATAACGCCAGCAGTAATTAGCCCAAGCGCACCACGAATCGAAGTTAATGGGGTTCGTAACTCATGGCTCACGGTTGAAACAAACTCATCTTTCATGCGCTCAATACGTTTGGCTTGGCTCAAATCACGTATCAGAACAATCCATAACGCTTTGCCGTTTCGGAAAATCTTCGACAAGCTGAACTCTAGCGACATTTGGCCACGCCAAGGAACATCAACATCTAGCTCAAAGCGTGATGCCGCTGCCGTGGGGATATGTCCCGTCATCTGCTGCAATGGTTGCACCAGCTCGGGGAGGGCATCGTGGAGAGAGGTTTGGCCTTTGCCGGTCAATGCAGGTAGCAGCAGTACTGCACTTTTGCTGCTTTGCTCGATGTAGAGCTCCTCATTAATCACAATAACGGCTTCGGCCATGTTGTTAAACAGTGCTTTTTGAAAGCGGGCGTTGTCGGCTAATGCACTAGCTGAGAGTGTTTGCTGGTTAATGTCCTCGACTTGCTTCACTAAATGCAGTGGTTGGCCATTGATGTCGCGCACCACAGAGACTGCAATCAGCACCCAAACTAATGCGCCAGACTTGCTGATATAACGCTTTTTGAGTTGATAAAGCGGTATGGCGCCTGACAGCAATTGCTCCATTAATGTCAGGTCGGTATTTAAATCTTCAGGCAGCGTTATGTCCTGAAAGCTCATTGAAAGTAGCTCTTGCTCGGTATAACCCAGCATTTTGCACAGCGCCTGATTAACTTCGGTCCAGTGCCCGTCTAAGGAAACAATACCGATCCCTAGGGCAGCTGCGTCGAAGGCGCCTTTAAAACGTTGGCCGGATAACAGTAGTTGTTCTTGGGCTTGATGTTGTTGTGTCACATCAATATGGGTGCCGGCAATTTTGCATGGTTTGCCATGTTCATCCCATTCATAGACTCGGCCACGGGCATGCACCCAAACCCAGTGCCCTGCTCGGTGCAGCATGCGTGCAATAATGTCATACTCGGATTGTGGGTCGGCAAAGTGCTGATACATCAGTTGTTCTGACTTTATAAAGTCATCGGGATGGCAATACTTTTGCCAGGTATGAAAGCCAACGGGCTGTAACTCCGCTAATCGATAACCGATGATTTCGGCCCAACGTTCGTTATAAATCACCTCACAGGTTTTAATATTCCAATCCCAAGTGCCGGCTCGTGTGCCATCTAGCACCATATTTAAATGACGCTTCTCATCAATAACTTGCTGTGCTTGTTGACGCTCGCGCGTAATGTCATTCATCACAACAATTGCGCCTAACAAGTCGCCATTGGGTGCACGCAGTTGACGACCATTACAGTTCACCAAACGTGGCATTTGGTGCTTAGCGCAAATCTTGATCTCAACGTTTTCAACTACATGGCCTTGCCATGTCCGTAGTAGCGGTACCTCATCTGCCATTAAATGGCGATCTTCTTCGACGTGATAAAGATCAAAAAACACTTGCCATTTGTCG
>CAYYWS010000161.1:0-4130 GCA_964473955.1 uncultured Paraperlucidibaca sp.
GCGGTGGTCTTTACCATCTAAAATATTACGAATGACCTGACGGCCCTCAATGACGTTGTTATAGGCCTGCTCGCTGAGCGGCAGGTGAGTTTTTAATTCGTCAGGGGTAATCAGAACATCGATCGAACGAATATTCAGGTCATCAACTTTGCTGTTTGAAATAGGCATCTTTTTCTCCGTCAAGCGCAGGATAATACCCATTCATGACAGCAAAATGAACCGTTCTGGCAGAATTCATCCAGATCTATTGAATTGCTAAAATAGCCAGACAGATGGTTGCGCAATCAGGGGGTAGTTCAGGTACATTGAAGTCATTCATTTATTGCCGGAAATATTCATGAAACTGCAGCAGCTACGCTATATCTGGGAGGTTGCTCATCACGAGCTCAATGTGTCGCAAACGGCGAATGCATTGTTTACTTCGCAGCCAGGTATTAGTAAGCAAATTCGGCTGTTAGAAGATGAGCTGGGCGTGGAGATCTTTGCCCGTAATGGTAAACACTTGTCGCGGGTAACACCGGCGGGGCAGGCCATTATTAAATTAGCGGGTGAAGTGCTGCGGCAAACCGAGTCAATTCGGCAAGTGGCTTTAGAGTTTTCAGATGAGGCCAAAGGCAGTTTGTCGGTAGCCACCACTCATACGCAGGCGCGCTATCGGCTGCCACCAATAATCTCCACTTTTAGAAAGCGTTTTCCCGATGTTGGCCTACATATGCATCAGGGTACGCCACAGCAGATTGCTGAAATGGCGGCGGACGGCACAGTAGATTTTGCAATTGCCACTGAAGCCTTAGAGCACTTTTCAGATTTGGTGATGCTGCCTGCGTATCAATGGAATCGCTGCATTGTGGTACCAAAAGGGCACCCTTTAACACAGCTGCCAACGTTAACACTGGAAGACATTGCCCAATACCCGATTGTGACCTATGTGTTTGGGTTTACTGGCCGCTCTAAGCTTGATGAGGCGTTCAGCCAGCAGGGCTTAGGGGTAAATGTAGTGTTCACCGCAACGGATGCGGATGTGATTAAAACCTATGTGCGTTTAGGTCTAGGGGTGGGCATTATTGCGCAAATGGCGTTTGAGCCCGATCGCGACGGCGGTGACTTGGTTTGCCTCGATGCCAGTCATTTATTTGAGCCCAGTGTGACCCATATTGGCTTCCGTCGTGGCACTTTCATGCGTGGTTTTATGTTTGATTTTATTGAGCATTTTGCACCACATCTGACGCGTTCGGTGGTGGAGTCCGTGATCAACCGCGGCGATGCTCGTGCCGAAGTTGATCACCTATTTAAAGGCCAGGACTTACCGCGCTTCTAGGTTACCACTGTGCAAGCCACACTCTTTTTGGGTGGCTTCTTCCCACCACCAGCGGCCTTCGCGTTCATGCTGGTTTGGCAGCACGGGTCGTGTGCAAGGCTCACAGCCTATGCTGATAAATCCTTTTTCGTGCAGTGGGTTATAGGGCACTTCTAAGGCGCGGATATAGTTCCACACTTCCTCAGAGCTCCAATTGGCTAAGGGATTAAACTTTACTAACTCACCATTTTGACCCGTAAATGCGGTATCAACTTGCACCACTGGCACACTGTTACGTGTGCTTGGGCTTTGGTCTTTGCGCTGGCCAGTCATCCATGCTGTTGCTTGGCTTAGGCGCTTGCGCAGCGGCTCTACTTTGCGAATGCCGCAGCACTCTTTGTGGTCATCTTGGTAAAAGCTAAACAAGCCTTTTTCATTCACTAAGTCGCTAACCGCTTTTGCTTCAGGAAAACAAATTTCGATATCAATACCATAATGGGTGCGTACCGTTTCGATGAAACGATAGGTTTCGGCATGCAAGCGACCGGTATCTAAACTAAACACCTTAAACGGTAGTTTGGACTTAACAGCCATGTCGATTAACACCACATCCTCTGCACCGCTAAATGAAATGGCAGCATTGGGGTAGTGTGTGAGCGCTTGTTTGATAATGCTTTGTGGGCTTTTGTCAGCCAGCTCTTGCTGCCACTGAGTGACTTGATCCTGAATCGTCATGGGTCATTTTCCTGTCATTTACATGCGGCAATCATAGCATTTGTAGTACCCTTAGCGCCGAATTGAACTTTCGCTTGAGGAAAATATGGAACTGGTGTGTTTAGATCTTGAAGGTGTTTTGGTCCCAGAAATTTGGATTAACTTTGCAAAGCGCACCGGTATCCAAGCCCTAGAAGCCACCACCCGTGATATTCCTGATTACGATGTGTTGATGCAGCAGCGTTTACGCATTTTGCGTGAGCACAAATTAGGCCTGCCCGATATTCAAGCCGTTATTGCTGATATGGGCCCTTTGCTGGGCGCGCGCGAATTTTTGGCCTGGGTGCGTGATAACTTCCAGCTGATTATTTTGTCCGACACTTTTTATGAGTTTGCTAAGCCGTTAATGCAGCAGCTAGACCTGCCCACACTGTTCTGCCACAAGTTAGAAGTGGGTGATGACGGCATGATCACGGACTACAAACTGCGTCAGCCTGATCAAAAAACCATGGCCATTAAAGCCTTCCATTCGTTGAACTATCGCTGCATTGCTGCCGGTGACTCTTACAACGACACCGGTATGCTGAATGAAGCTGACCAAGGTATTTTGTTTGACGCACCTGAAAGTGTGATCCGTGAGTTCCCGCAGTTCCCGGTCACTCACAATTACGAAGAGTTAAAAGCTGAAATTCGTAAAGCGTCGCTGCGTCAGATCCTGTAACGCAACACTATTTGGGTGCCAGAAACCACGACTCTAGCGCGTGCATAATGGCACCCATTTTAGTTTGGCACTCTTGGTATTCTTCCTGCCAAGTGGAATCTAAGGTGATGCCGCCGCCAGCCCAAGTTTTCAATTGGCCATTAGCACCAACTAAGGTTCGAATGGTGATATTGCTGTCAAATCGTCCGTGCTGATCCCAGTAAAACAGACTGCCGCAATAAACTCCGCGTGGGCTGACTTCTAGCTCATCAATAATTTCCATCACACGGCGCTTAGGCGCACCGGTAATTGAGCCGCCGGGAAAGGCATCACGTAATAATGCTGGCACTGATGCCTGATCATGCAGCGTGGCCTCAATGGTGGTGACCAAATGATGGACTTGGCCAAAGCTTTCCAACTCACACAGCTTTGGCACAGTGACTGAACCCAATACCGCATGCTTACTCAAGTCGTTACGCAACAGGTCGGTAATCATGATGTTTTCAGCGAGGTCTTTTTGGCTACTGATCAGTGATTGCGCCGCAATATCATCGGCATCTTCATTAGCCGAGCGTGCGGTGGTGCCTTTAATCGGCTTGGTAATTACTTTGTCCTTAATGACCGTTAAAAACTGTTCAGGTGAAAGACATAACATTTGCCCAAACGGCAAGTTCCAAAAAGCGGCGTAGGGCGCTTTTGTTAGTTGACGCAGACGTGGGTAGGCTGGCCACAAATCGCCACGATATTGGCTTTGCCAGCACTGGGTATAGTTCACCTGGTAACAGTCACCAGCACGAATATAGTCATGAATGCGGCGGATGTCGTTGGCATAACGCGCTTGTTCGGTCAGCGCTTGAAATGGCTGCGTTAATTCCAGTGGAGGCCTTTCTGTCGTTGCAGCGTTAAGGTCTTGCAGCAGTTGCTGCCAGTCGGCTTGATCGCCTGCACACCACGCCCAGCAGCGTTGTTGTTGATGATCCAGCACACAGCCTTGGGCGTAGTAAGCAAAAGTGGCTAGCGGCCATTGGTCGGTGCGCACGGATGGCAGGCCTTTTTCGCTAGGGCAGGCATAGGCCAAATAACCGACCACACCGGCCACAAAAGGCCAGTCATTAGCATCGTCTGGTCGTTGAACCGGACAGTGGGTTTGCCCCCAACTGGCCATTTCGGCCAATACCGAGCAGGCATCTAAGTTATTGGAACTAGGCTGCCAGTGTTGATGCTGCCAACCGTCAATGGTGAGTGTGGATTCAGCGATTGGACGGTTGAGTAAAATGTCCCAGCGGCCAGCCCCTTGGCTGTCCAGCAACAAGGCATGCTTTTGCTGGGCAAGGCGGCCAAATAAAGCGACGGTATCGTCAGTCCAAGGCAGCGCTTGCCAATACATTAAGCCTCACCGGATGCATCGGATAATAAAGA
>CAYYWS010000162.1:0-2350 GCA_964473955.1 uncultured Paraperlucidibaca sp.
ACCGTACTTATCTGATGAGTGATGACGACGGTCAAATCATTGAAACGCACTCAGTTTCTGCAGGTCTTGATTATCCCGGTGTAGGCCCTGAGCACAGCTGGTTAAAAGATATTGGCCGTGTGCAATATGTGCCAATTAACGATGAAGAGGCACTGACAGCATTCCATCGCTTAACACGCACAGAGGGTATTATTCCGGCGCTAGAGTCTAGTCACGCCTTGGCTTATGTTGAAAAGCTCGCGCCTACCATGCGTCCAGACCAGATCATTATTTGTAATTTGTCTGGTCGTGGTGATAAAGACCTGATGACGGTCGCTAAAATCGAAAACATTGAGGTCTAAGCTGTGAGCCGTTTGTCTTCTTATTTTGCTGAACTCAAAGCCAGTGGCCGCAAAGCCCTAATTCCGTATATTACAGCGGGTGATCCTGAGCCTTCAGTAACCGTCACTGCCATGCATGCCATGGTGGAAGCCGGTGCCGATGTGATTGAATTAGGCGTGCCATTTTCTGACCCAATGGCTGATGGTCCAGTGATTACGCTAGGTCATGAACGTGCCTTGGCTCACCATGTCAGCTTGACGCATGTGCTGGCTATGGTCAGTGAATTTCGACAACAAAACGACCGCACACCGGTGGTGCTGATGGGGTATTTAAACCCGGTCGAGATCATGGGTTATGCCAAGTTCGCAACAGCGGCGGCAGCGGCGGGTGTGGACGGTGTGTTAATTGTGGACTTACCGCCAGAAGAAGCAGAAGAGCTGTCAGTCGAGTATGAACGTTGTGGTTTAGACCCCATTTATCTGTTGGCACCGACAACAACCATGAAGCGCGCTCAGCGTATTCTGTCGGCGGCGCGTGGTTATGTGTATTACGTGTCACTTAATGGTGTTACCGGTTCGGCAAGCTTGGATGTTGATGCCGTTGGTCGCCGTATCAACGAATTACGTAGCTTGACTGCATTGCCGATTGGCGTTGGTTTTGGTATCAAGGACGCAGTATCAGCTGCCGCAGTTGCGGAGCATGCTGATGGCGTTGTTGTTGGCTCAGTATTAGTGCAGTGTTTAGGCGCTCATCAAGGGCGTACACAAGATATTCCTGCCGCATTGACGGCAATTTTGGCGCCCATGCGGGCAGCCATCGATTCGATTTGAGGCGATGTCAGTTGTTGAGCTGATATCACTGGAGTTTTTATGAGTTCAAGTTGGCTTGAGCGAATTCTGCCGAATGTGGGGCAGCCTGCAACCGAGCGTCGCGCCTCCGTACCAGAAGGTGTTTGGCGGAAATGTCCTAAATGTGAGTCCGTTTTATATGAAGCGGAAGTTGTTCGCAATCAGCATGTTTGCCCTAAGTGCAACCATCATTTACGCATCAATGCCCGCAAACGTATTGATCTAACCTTAGATGCAGAAGGGCGTGAGGAATTGGCTGGTGAGTTAGAGCCGGTCGATATTTTGCACTTCAAAGATTCCAAGCGTTATGTCGATCGCCTAAAAGATGCACAAGCACAAACCAATGAAAAAGACGCATTGATTGTCATGAAGGGCAGCATCTGCAGCTTGCCAGTCGTGGTGGTGGCTTTTGAGTTTGAGTTTATGGGTGGCTCCATGGGCTCTGTGGTCGGTAGTCGTTTCGTGGCAGCGGCTGAGTACTGCTTGGCCAACCGTGTGCCTTTGATTTGTTTTGCGGCATCGGGTGGTGCACGCATGCAAGAAGCGCTGTTTTCACTGATGCAAATGGCTCGCACCTCAGCGGCATTAGAACGTTTAAAACAAGCTGGTGTGCCATATATTTCAGTGTTGACCGATCCGGTTTATGGTGGTGTATCAGCCAGTCTTGCCATGTTAGGTGACATTAATGCGGCGGAGCCTTATGCGCTAATTGGTTTTGCAGGGCCACGTGTGATTGAACAAACGGTTCGTCAAAAGCTGCCTGAGGGCTTTCAGCGCTCAGAGTTTTTGCTAGAGCACGGTACGGTTGACATCATTATTCATCGCCATGCCATGCGGGATACGCTTTTCCGTTTACTGGCTAAGTTGGTAAATCATCCCGTCTAGTTGGGTCTCATGACTTTTCAAACTGTAACGCAATGGCTGGAGGCGCTAGAACAGCGCCATCCGGTTAGTATCGATTTAGGCCTAGATCGTGTTGGTCAAGTGGCTGATCGTTTGTCCCTACGCCAACATGCATGTCCGGTTATTACTGTGGCCGGCACCAATGGTAAAGGCTCTACGGTGACCACCATTGCTGCCATTGCACAAGCTGCTGGTCTGCGAGTGGCCACTTATACCTCGCCACATTTAGTGCATTTTAACGAGCGCATACGTTGCAATGGTGAGTGCATTGCCGATGC
>CAYYWS010000162.1:2450-4121 GCA_964473955.1 uncultured Paraperlucidibaca sp.
CTGCCACTGTCTTCAGTGTTGCCCGAGAACGCATCAACTGCTTTGGCCGCGATTGCGGCATTAAATCAACATACGTACTTAACGATTAGCTTGCCGGCGATTCAACTAGGCCTAGGCTCAGCTTTTATTGCAGGCAGGGCTCAGCTTTTGCCAGGGTTACCGGCGACTTGGCTGGATGTTGGTCATAACCCACATGGTGTGAAGCGCCTGTGGCAGCAGTTGGGCGCTTGGCCACAGGGTAAAACCCATGCAATTTTTGCCATGTTGGCTGATAAAGATATTAATGAGGTCATTCATTTATCACTGCCATTCGTTAATGTATGGCATGTTGCGAACTTGCCAGGGCCAAGAGCTTTTTCGGCGGACGCTTTGGCTGATTTGTTGCAGGCACAGGGGCAAAAATTATTGTCATCACTTTATGTCCATGACACAGTGGCAGAGGCATTGGCTGCAGCAAGGCAGCAGGCTTCGCCAGCGGACAGAATTGTGGTGTTTGGGTCATTTTTGACGGTTTCAGCGGTGTTGTCGCTCGAGGATAAGTAATGGATTCGGCAGGAAAAAAACGATTATTAGGGGCAGTGGTAGTGTTTGCCGCAGCCATTTTGTTTTTGCCGTTATTATTTTCAGGTGCTGGAGTACGCACTTTGGAATCGCCAATGATTCCGCCAACACCTGAATTGCCTGACTTGAATGACGTGGCACCTGCGACGGCGAATGATGCCAAACGCTTGGAAGCAGATATCAGTGCCAGTCATGGCGAGCCAACGTTTTATCCCATTAAGCCGCCGCAAGTAACCGTTGATGAGCCGGTGAGTGAAGTACAAGAGCAATTTCGTATTGTTACACCAACCACTAAAGCAGCAGAGGCCAAACCGGCTGCCCCGGCGCCTGCTCCTGCACCTGCAGTTGCACCAAAGCCAGTGGTTAAAACTGAGCCCGTTGCTAAGCCTGCACCCGAGCCAGTTAAGGAGCCGGCGAAGCCAGCAGCAGCGCCGGCCGTTAGCGCTGACGCCAAAAAGGCTGAAGAGGCCCGTAAAACAACCACGGCTGCTACTACGTTGCCGTCAGCATGGGTGGTGCAAGTTGCCAGTTTAAGTAATAAAGCAAATGCTGAAGCCTTAGTAGCGCAGCTACGCACTAAGGGCTATCGTGCAAGCCTGTCAGCAGGCAATAACGTCTGGCGAGTAGTTATTGGTCCAGAGTTAGACCGAGCCGTTGCTGAAAATACCCGCGCCAAAGTGTTGGCTGATGATTCACTCAAAATGGATGCGATCATTATGCCGTACCGGCCATAAGCGCATGACTTTTGGTGCCTGTCATTGCTATGATTCGCACTTCATTTTCTGCCTCAAAAACGGATGGCTAACTTGATCGATTTGCATCCTGCCGATTGGATCATCCTGGGTATCCTAGTCGTGTCTTTAATGATCGGCTTTGGCCGTGGTTTAGTGCGCGAAATCATTTCCTTGGCTGGCTGGGTGCTGGCTATTTTGGTCGCTCGTTGGTTCCACGAGCCCGTTGCCGCGTGGTTGAGTGACTGGGTCGCTACACCATCGGTACGCATGGTTATGGCCTATGGCAGTCTATTTTTAGGTACCTTGCTTAGCTGTAGTTTAATTGCACACGCCATGAGCCTGATGGTTCGTGCCGGCGGCCTCAGCTTATTCGATC
>CAYYWS010000163.1:0-4099 GCA_964473955.1 uncultured Paraperlucidibaca sp.
ATCCGTTTTATGCTCGTGTGGTGCCCGTCATTGTTGGTGAGCATGTCACGGCTGACGCCGGCACCGGTGCTGTGCATACCGCGCCAGGTCATGGTCAAGATGACTTTGTGATTGGTCGTCAGTACGGCTTGGCAGTAGATAACCCTGTTGATGGCAGCGGTGTATTTTTACCAACCACCGAGCGCTTTGCCGGACTGCATGTGAACAAGGCTAACGAGGCCATTTTGGACGCATTGCGTGAGCCACGTGTGGATGGCTCACAAGCCTTGTTGTGCCATAAAAAGTTTCAGCATAGCTACCCACATTGCTGGCGACACAAAACGCCTATTATCTTCCGTGCCACACCGCAGTGGTTTATCAGCATGGAACAAAATGGTTTGCGCGCAGCCGCTATGACGGCCATTAAGGGCGTGCAGTGGCTGCCAGATTGGGGCCAAGCGCGTATTGAAGGCATGGTTGAAGGCCGACCCGATTGGTGTATCTCTCGTCAGCGTACTTGGGGCGTGCCAATTACCTTGTTTGTGCACAAACATACCGGCGAACTGCACCCGCAAACGGCGGAGTTGATTGAGCAAGTTGCGCAGCGTGTCGAGACCCAAGGCATTGATGCCTGGTTTGACTTAGATGCTAGTGAGCTGCTGGGTGCTCAAGCGGCTGAGTATGACAAAGTGACGGATACCCTAGATGTCTGGTTTGATTCTGGTGTGACGCATAGCTGTGTGCTCAAACACTTAACGGATCTTCAGTACCCGGCTGATTTGTATTTAGAAGGCTCGGATCAACACCGTGGTTGGTTTCAGTCATCGTTGTTAACCGCTGTCGCTGCGGATGGTCAGGCGCCTTTCAAAACGGTGCTGACACATGGTTTTACCGTGGACGGTCAGGGTCGCAAAATGTCCAAATCGGTCGGCAATGTGGTGGCACCGCAGAAAGTGATGCAAACCTTAGGTGCCGATATTATTCGTCTATGGGTTTCTGCCACCGACTACCGTGGCGAAATGACGGTCAGTGACGAAATCCTGAAGCGTATGTCTGATAGTTATCGTCGTATTCGTAACACCCTGCGCTTTTTGCTGGCCAACTTAAACGGCTTTGATCCTGCTCGTGATGCTGTACCTATGCATGAGATGTTGGCGCTGGATCGTTGGGTGGTGGATGCCGCCGCTAGCCTGCAAGACGACATTCGTGTGGCCTATGACGATATGCAGTTCCACCAGATTTATCACAAGCTGCACAACTTCTGTGTTGCTGAGCTGGGTGGTTTTTACTTAGACATTATTAAAGATCGTCAGTACACCACAGCGGCCAGCTCACTGGCGCGTCGTTCGGCACAAACAGCGCTGTGGCATATTGCTGAAGCCTTTGTGCGTTGGGCTGCTCCTATCCTGAGCTTCACTGCCGAAGAAATTTGGGAAGTATTGCCGGGGGAGCGTGTTAGTTCGGTATTTTTGGCTGAGTGGTATACCGGTTTGGTGCGCTTGCCGGAAGACCAACCGTTGTTGTCACGCGCCTATTGGGCTCAGGTCATGGCCGTGAAATCGGCAGTGAACAAACAAATTGAAGAAGCACGCAATCGCAAAGAAGTGGGTTCGGGTTTGTCGGCGGAAGTGGATTTGTATGTCAGTCAGCCGCTGCGTCAGACCTTAGATTTGCTTGGTGATGAGCTGCGTTTTGTACTGATTACCTCGGCTGTGACTCTGCATGATTTAAGCGCAGACGGTGGGCAAGACACCGATGTTGAAGGGCTGCGTGTGGCAATTCGGCTGTCGACACATACTAAGTGTGTGCGTTGCTGGCATCACCGCGAAGATGTTGGTGTACACCCCGATCACCCTGAAATCTGTGGTCGTTGTGTCGACAATGTGATTGGGGCAGGCGAGGTGCGTCATTATGCTTAATCTAAAAACACTGCATCCAGCGGTATGGCTGGTACTGTCGGTGCTGGTATTGGGGTTGGACTACATCACGAAAATTTGGGCCGATAGCACATTCAGTTATGGCCAGTCGGTGCCGGTGTTTTCCTGGCTAAACTGGACCTTGGCTTATAACACCGGTGCGGCGTTTAGTTTTCTGGCCGATGCCGGTGGCTGGCAGCGTTGGTTTTTTGTTGGGTTAGCCATTGTAGTGTGTACTGGTTTGCTGATTTGGTTGTGGCGACTGCCCAGAGGTTCGCTCTGGTTACCGATTGCGATCTGCTTATTGTTAGGTGGCGCTTTGGGCAACTTGTACGACCGTATGCTGCAGGGTTATGTGGTCGACTTCATTCATGTCTACTGGCAAAACTGGCATTTTCCTGCCTTTAATATTGCTGACATGGGTATTAGCGTGGGTGCATTTATGTTGATTATTGATAGTTTCTTTCTTGAAGCTAAGCGCGAGCGTTTGTCATGAGTTCAGTCGGTCCCGGCAAACGTATTACGCTGAATTTTAAAGTGTCCACCACACAAGGTGAGCTCATTGACTCAACCTTTGAGCGTGAGCAACCGCCATCTTTTGTGTTTGGTGACGGCAGTTTGCTGCCGGGATTTGAGCAGGCTATGCTGGGTTTGCAAGCTGGCCAAAAAGCAGAGTTTGTGATTTCGGCTGCTGATGGTTTTGGTGAGTGGCGCGAAGACAATGTTCAGCATTTTCCGCGTCATCAGTTTAGCGAGCTATTGTTAGAGCCGGGCATGGTGATGCATTTTGCCGATGCCAGTGGTGCTGAGCTGCCGGGCGTGATTAAGGCATTCCCAGAAGGACGGGTGGAAGTTGATTTTAATCACCCACTCGCTGGGCGTGATCTGGTTTTTGAGGTCGACATTATTCGTGTGATGGATGCTGACGCCAGCCCCGTGACACTGAACTAAGAGGTACAGCATGGAAATCAAATTAGCCAATCCGCGCGGTTTTTGTGCCGGTGTTGATCGGGCAATTGAAATTGTGAATCGTGCCTTGGAAGTGTTTGGCCCGCCCATTCATGTACGTCATGAAGTGGTGCATAACAAGTTTGTGGTGGATGACTTGCGTGCGCGTGGCGCCATTTTTGTGGATGAACTTAAGCAAGTGCCCGATGACGCGATCGTGATTTTTTCCGCACATGGTGTGTCTAAACAGGTTCAGGCTGAAGCCGAAAGCCGTGGCCTAAAAGTATTTGATGCCACCTGCCCATTGGTGACTAAAGTGCATATGGAAGTGGCGCGTTATGCTCGCCAAGGTATGGAAGCGATTTTGATTGGCCATGCCGGCCACCCCGAAGTGGAAGGCACTATGGGGCAATACGAGCGTCAGTTCGGTGGTGACATTTACCTAGTTGAAGATGAGCAAGATGTTGCCAGCCTGCAGGTTAGGCATCCAGATAAGCTTGCTTTTGTTACACAAACTACGTTGTCTGTTGATGACACCGCACGGGTGATTGATGCGCTGCGTGCACGCTTCCCGGCCATTCAGGGCCCGCGCAAAGACGATATTTGTTATGCCACCCAAAATCGCCAAGATGCCGTCAAAACCTTGGCTGAGCAATGTTCGGTGGTGTTGGTGGTTGGCTCGCCAAACTCATCCAACTCCAACCGTTTGCGTGAGCTTGCTGAGCGCATGGGGGCAAAAGCATATCTGATTGATAATGCAGGCCAAATTCAACGTGATTGGCTAGACGGTATCAATGCTGTGGGTTTGACTGCAGGCGCCTCGGCCCCAGAGGTATTGATTCGCCAAGTGGTTGATCAGCTAAAGGCTTGGGGTGGTGTTGACCCCACCGAGCTTGCGGGTCGCCCCGAAAATGTGGTGTTTTCTATGCCCCGTGAATTAAGAATCCCTGTGACACCGGTTTAATTGGCAATTTGTAGCCCCAGCAACTAAGACTTAAGTGTCTTGTTTGTTGGGGCTTTTTTATGTCTGTGCAAAAGGCATTTATTCAGCAGGGTATGGGTTTGGCCGAGGCCTTAATTGCCTTGATGTTGGCCTCGTTTATTTTGACTGGCTTGCTGGCATTACATTGGCAGTTATATGCGCGCCATGCACAGGCTTATCAGCGCTTTGTAGTCAATTTTGCGGTGGCAGATTTAATGCAGCGCTGGCGCTTAAATGCTTCTGCAGACAGTGCCTATCGAGCGCACCTGCAACA
>CAYYWS010000164.1:0-4082 GCA_964473955.1 uncultured Paraperlucidibaca sp.
GTTATAAGCTGTTAGTGAAAGCTATTTTTGGCGCATCACCACTGCCGGTTCATCAGCCCCATGTGGCGTGCACATAAGGGTATAAAAAAAGCCCCTGTCGAATCAGGGGCTTTTTACAAACGCTGGTATCAACACCTTCAGCGTTAGTTAGTAAACGGCAATGAAGAGTGATGTAAGACAATACGGAGATTGCCGGTGCTGTCTTTCACATAACCAAACGTTTTATCAACGGTTGTGACTTTGCCAGTTTTGTCTGTTACCGAGACATTGCCCATCGACAATGCGGTATTGCCATTGAGCTGAATCGCCGCATTATTCACTTCAAATGAACGCCAGCCTTTTAAAGCAAAACCACTATCATTAGGGAATGCTTTGTTATGTCCCACAAAGTAAGCCAAAGCACCTTCGCGTGTAGTTCTAAAGGTTTGTGGTGCCTGCGTTAAGGTAGGCTTGAATAACACTGGACCCATATTGTAGCCATAGGCTGAATCAATCACGGCTTCAGCGGTTGCCCTTGCACGACGGATACCACCACGATCAAAGTCTTGTGCAATTTTGACTAAGGCATTGCCCCAAGCTTGTTGAGCAGCCAACACCTCTTCTTTTGTGATATTGCTACTACCAACAGGTACTGAACCTGCATATGCCATTGAGGAGAAGCTCATGGCGACAACAGCAGCGGCAAACGGTTTCATCATTGTGTTCATTTTGACTCTCCAATTAACAAGGTAATTCCACACCTGCTAAGGTAGTCACCAGAACGCTGAATTAGCTCTGCCATATGGCGTACTAACACATATGCTGATTGGCATAGCCAAAAGAATGGCAATAAGACTACACTTTAATGACAGCAATGATTTGAAGAAGGTGTATTAATGCAACAGGACGCCAACACATCTATCAGTTCCATGCGCCAAGCCTTCTTAAGTAACGCTGGTAGCGAGCGTGATGGCGCCTTATTGCTGGAGGTCGCGCAACTCTTAAAACAAGGCACCTTAGACGCTATCGGGCACGATGTATTGACCTTATTAGCCGCGCCACTGGGTGCCTCCCACGCAGCCCTGTTACGTTATCAATCTGGGCGGTTAGAGGTTATTGCCGGGACTGGTCATGCCCCGCCCAATAAAGTACGTTTGCCGGCCAGCGGCTTACTACCCAGCGTACTAAAATATCCTGCCCGGCCCATGCTGCGCCAACCAGTTGATCACTCCTCTATTTTTATGACCACCTCATTAGGTTATGAGTTACTCGTGCCCATGATTTTCAGCGAACAAGTTCATGGCCTACTCGCATTTGCAGCTACCGAAAGCACACTGCCAACCACAAACCGCATTGAGTGGTTAAGCGCATTGGCCACTTTTTTAGCGGCCGCTTGGCAAGAAAATAGTAGTGGCAAGCGCAAGCTCAGTGAAAAGCAAAAGAAGGATTTAAATGCGTTAAGCCCACGTGAGCGTGAGGTGATGGCGCTACTACCCAAAGGTTTAAGTAATGCCCGCATTGCCAGCATTTTGGGCATTGGTACTGGCACTGTTAAAACCCATGTCGAACATATATTGGCCAAATTGTATTTAGATGATCGTGCACAAGCAGCAGCACGCGCTGTTGAGTTACGACTAGGAAATAGCGAATGATTAGAAACTTAAATTTACGCGCCAAAAGCATGCTGGTGGTCATCATTCCACTGCTCATGCTCATCATTTCCGTGGTATCAGTTTTCTGGTCAATGACTCTGACTAGTTCGGCCGAAGACAATGTGCAGCGAAGCTTAAAAACATTGAGCCAAATTCATGCCGTGCATGCGCAACTAGCCGAAGCCGCTAGTGGTGTACGGGGTTATCTTTATACTAACGATCCCTCATTTTTACAGCCCTATTGGCGCGCTACCAAACAGCTCAAGCCAGCATTGAAAGCGATGGCAGACGTTGCCAAGGATCCGCAACAATCCGAGCTAGTTCAGGTTATTTCCAACTTAGTTAGCATCAAGATGGAAAACTTAGAAGCATTACGTCTACAGGCAGAGAGTCAACGCAATGCACCGCTACAGCAGGTGCTAGTGGATGAAAAGGCCCTGCTCGACTTATTACGTGAGCGCATTGTTGATATGGAAAATCGCGAACAGGCCATTATTGAGCAGTTCACTGAACGCGTTAATTTCCTACGGCAACGCAACTTGATCATTGCTATTTTAGCCGCCGTACTGGGTATTTTTGCCGCCATCTCTGCTTCATGGTTGTTTGCCAACAGCTTGGTGAGTCGAGTGCGATTTATTGGTGAAAATGCCAAACGGCTAGAGGAAAACCGGGAGCTGCAGCCTGTTAAGCCAAGTCCTGACGAACTAGGTCAATTAGCTCGCCGCATTGAAACGGCAGGCGAATTGTTAGCAAGTCGAGCACGTGAAGCACAAGCAGCAAGACTAGAAGCTGAAATGGCCAATCAAGCCAAAACAGACTTTTTATCGCGCATCAGCCACGAACTACGGACACCACTCAATGCTATTTTGGGCTTTGCCCAGTTATTAGAGCGCGACCTGAAAAACCCTGCTGAAAAACGCAGTATTGAGTTGATTCACTCCAGCGGTTTACACCTATTACAGCTTGTGAATGATGTCTTGGATATTTCCCGTATTGAATCTGGCCATTTATTGCTGTCATTGGAGCCCGTTGATTTACAACAATCGTTAACAGACACGATTGCGATGACACAGCGCCAAGCACAAACGCGCCAGGTCCAAGTCATTTATGAAAACTCAGAGACAGCAACACTATTTGTTGATGCTGACCGCCATCGCTTACTGCAAGTACTACTCAACTTAGTCAGTAATGCCATTAAATATAACCAGCCTCAGGGCCAAGTCATTATTTCGACGATTAAAGAGTCTGAAAGCACTTATCGTATCTGTGTTGATGACTCCGGTGCTGGCATTAGCGATGACTTAAAGCCAACACTGTTCACACCCTTCGCACGCGGCAATAATCAACAAGTTGAAGGCACCGGTTTGGGCTTGGCGGTGAGCAAAAGCCTAATCGAGGCCATGGGTGGTGATATTGGTTATGAGCCTAGCCCACGCCTTAACGGTACCCGCTTTTGGTTTACCTTAACGCGCTCACATGATTTGAGCAGCCTCTCGACTCAGGCAGAAGTACCACAAGCCATCATCGCCACACCTGCTGTGCAGCAGAACAAAAAACAGGTGTTGTATATCGAAGATGACGCCGCTAACCGCGTACTTGTCGAGGCTGTATTGTCGCGATTAGACGACATTGATTTAACACTGATAGACCATGGCGAAAAAGCTATGGCTCACATCAGCGATACCCTGCCTAACTTGCTATTGCTAGATCTGGAGTTGCCTAAACCTTGGAGCGGCGAGCTAATCTTATCCACCTTACGGCAACGTTACTCCGCGCAAGAGCTACCCATTATTATTTTGACAGCCAATGCGCTACCCGACACACGTCAGCGCTTACTGGAATTGGGCGCTAATCATTACTTAAGTAAACCCTTTAATATCAGTGAACTCATTCAACTGGTGAGGACCTACGTCAAATGAATACCGATGCTATTTTTCAGAGTCGCATTTTAGTTATCGACGATGAGCCGGCCAATGTCGAACTATTAGAGCAACTGCTGCACCGTGAAGGCTTTAACAATGTAATTAGCACCACTGAATCCGAGCGAGCGTTAAGCATTTTTCATGCGTTTAAACCCGATTTAATTTTGCTGGATTTACGGATGCCGAAAGTGGATGGCTTTAGTCTGCTCACTAGCTTAGGCGAACACCGAAGCGCTCAGGTATTTTTACCGGTGATTGTGTTAACCGCAGACGTTACCCGAGAAACCAAACATAAAGCGCTGGCCATGGGCGCGACTGACTTTCTTACCAAGCCCTTTGATACCGTCGAGGTAATGCTAAGAATTTGGAACTTACTGGAAACCAACCTGTTGTATAAAAAGATAGTGCAGCTACAACCGGACGCCCCTGCCGTATTGCCCAGACCGACTGTGCGTTAATAGCAAACACGACTACTGTCCTAAAACCATGTAAAATCTTGTGCATAATTTGCACACAATAATAATCATGC
>CAYYWS010000165.1:0-4080 GCA_964473955.1 uncultured Paraperlucidibaca sp.
GGACATTCGTCGTCAGTTGCGTGAAGCACGTGTGGATTATCGTGCCGTGTCAGAAATTGGCGCCGGTAACTTACGAGTTCGTTTTAGAAGTGTGGAAGATCGTTCAGCGGCTGCAGACGTATTGCGCGCTCAATTTGCTGAATTTGACCAAACTAACTTGATCGATGATGGCCCAGCGATTGGTCTGAGTTTTAATCAAGAAAAGCGTCGTGAAATTACCGACTATGCGGTTAGCCAAAACTTAACCACATTGCGTAACCGTATTAATGAATTGGGCGTGGCTGAAGCCATTGTTCAACGCCAAGGTGCCAGCCGTATTGTGGTGGAGCTACCAGGCTTGCAAGACACCGCAGAAGCCAAGCGTATTTTGGGACGGACAGCGAGTCTAGAGTTCCGTTTCACTAGCACACAGGCCGATGATGGTTTGATGACGCCACCCGGTACCGAACGTTTACAGCGTAGCCAAGGCGGCACCGTGCTGCTGGAGCGCCGTAAAATTGTCACCGGTGAACGAGTAACCGGTGCGCAATCTAGTTTTGATGAGTACTCACGACCACAGGTAAATATCAACCTAGATTCACGTGGCGGCCGCATGATGGCCGATACCACACGGGATTCAGTCGGTCGTCAAATGGCTGTGGTGTTTATCGAGAACAAACAACGCATTCGTTTTGATACTGATGAAAGCGGTAAGACTGTCGAAGTCCGTACGCCGTATGAAGAGCGCAAAGTCATTAACGTGGCTACTGTGCAATCTATGCTGGGTTCGCAGTTCCGTATTACTGGCCTTGACTCACCTGCTGAAGCCGGTGAATTAGCGCTGCTGTTACGTGCCGGTGCATTGGCTGCACCAATGTACTTTGTGGAAGAGCGCACCGTCGGCCCGAGCTTGGGTCAAGACAATATCGACAAGGGTATTTTCTCTACCCAAATTGGTTTTGCCTTAGTCGCTTTGTTCATGATTTTGGTCTATCGCCTGTTTGGTGTGATTGCCAATATCGCGCTGCTGTTTAACGTCATCATTATTATGGCTGTGATGAGCTCGATTGGCGCGGCACTGTCGTTGCCGGGTATTGCCGGTATTGTTTTGACCGTGGGTATGGCGGTCGATGCCAACGTGCTGATTTTTGAGCGCATTCGTGAGGAGCTGAAGCGTGGTTTGACGCCGTCGGCGTCGATTGTGGCGGGTTATGACCGTGCTTACGGCACTATCTTGGACGCCAACATCACCACATTAATTGTGGCGGTCATTCTGTTTGCTATTGGTACTGGCCCAGTCAAAGGTTTTGCTATCACCTTGGCAATCGGTATTTTGACCTCGATGTTCACCGCAATCACCATGTCACGCGGCATTGTGCAGCTCATTTATGGCCGCAAAAGTCGTTTGGCTAAGTTAAGTATTTAAGGGGCTGTCATGACTGAGTCACGCATTATTCGCTTTATGCGCTTCCGTCGCAGTATGACGGTGTTTTCGTTAGTGACCATTTTGATCGGCATGGTTGCGTTGGTTATTAATGGTCTGAACTTAGGGTTGGACTTTACCGGTGGTACTTCCATCGAGCTGCGTTTTCAGCAAGCGGTACAGCAAGCTGAAATCAGCAATCGTTTAAGTGAAGGTGGCTTAAACGATGCAGTGGTTCAGTATTTGGGTGATGCCAATTCGCTGCAAATTCGTCTACCGCCACAAACGGTTGAAGCAGCAGAAGTGGCACAACGTGTGTTGTCCTTAGTGTCGGATGCAGACAACCAAGCCTCGGTATTGCAAATTGAAAGTGTCGGTGCGCAGGTTGGTGATGAACTTTATAACCAATCATTGCTGGCACTCGGTTTGTCATTTGTGATGATGATGGCCTATGTTGCGATTCGCTTCCGCTTTAAATTTGCGGTTGGTGCGGTAGTGTCTTTGGTACACGACGTGTTGTTTACAGTCGGCGTGTTTGCCTTGTTTGGCTTTCCGTTTGACCTCACTGTATTGGCGGCTTTGCTGGCGCTGATTGGTTATTCGTTGAATGACACCATCGTGGTTTTTGACCGTATTCGCGAAAACTTCCGCAGTGTGCGTATGGCCGACCCTGATGAAATCGTTGATATCGCGCTGACTGAAACCTTGCGTCGAACCATTATGACGGTGCTGTCTACTGGTCTAGTGGTTGTGGCTCTGCTAGTTTTTGGTGGTACAGCGTTGAAGTGGTTTGCGGTGGCATTGTTGGTGGGTTTATTTGCCGGTACTTATTCATCGATTTATGTCGCGGCCTCAATCGCGTTGGCGATGGGCTTAAACCGTGAAGACTTCATTGTTGAAGTTAAAACAGCGGAAGAGGAATTGCCATAATGATTAAAGTGCATCACCTAGAAAACTCACGTTCACAACGTGTGCTGTGGTTATTGGAAGAGCTAGAGCTTCCATACGAGGTGGTGCACTATCAGCGCGATAGCAAAACCATGTTGGCGCCAGCGGCCTTAAAAGCCATTCATCCCTTGGGTAAGTCGCCGGTGATTACCGATGGTGATGTGACAATGGCCGAGTCGGGCGCCATCATCGAATATTTGTTAGAGCGTTATGGTCAGGGCCGTTTGCAGCCAGAGCCGGGTACCCCAGAGCATTGGCGTTTCCGTTATTGGCTGCATTATGCCGAAGGCTCTGCCATGTTCCCGCTGCTACTTAAACTGGTTTTTTCACGTTTGCCCAAGTCGCCCATGCCTGGCCTGATTCGGCCGATTGTGCGTAAAGTATCGGAAAAGGCACAGGGCAGCTATATCGATCCTCAAATTAAGCTGCACTTGGACTATTTAGCGACTGAGCTGACAAAGTCTGAGTGGTTTGTAGGTGATCAATTTACGGCCGCAGATGTACAGCTTAGTTTTCCTTTAGAGGCGGCAAGTGCTCGTGCAGGCTTGGCTCAAGGCTGGCCAAAATTGGCAGAATTCTTAGCTAAAATTCAAGCGCGCCCAGCATATCAGCGCGCGCTGGCTAAGGGTGGGCCATACAATCTGTTAAGTTAAACTACACTTTCGCAACGAAGTTAATTAGGCTTTTGCTTGATTTTGTCTAAGTTTTGAGCAATGGTAGTAACTTAAGTATAAATTTTGAGTTTCTGCCATGAAACGAATCGTGACGCTTTCAGTGATGATATGGGCTGTGCCCAGTCACGCGTCCGTTCTTGAGCCGCTCTATTCCTTAAAAGGGTTGTTTAATAAAGAAACCAACAAGCCTGCAGTAATTTCCCCCGAAGAATTAAAGTTACGTAGTGATCTAGATGCTATTGATGGTGGGATTAACCAGCCAGATAAGCGTTTGTCATTGGTCACAACTGCACGTGAAGTAGAGTCATTTAGCTGCTCTGTGACCAGCGACTGTGAAGCCACCACTAATATGCGCTTAAAGCAGCGACGAGGTGGAGTGAGCTGGAACTGGTCTGATAATGAAAGTATTCGTTTTGCACCAAAAGCGGAAGTTATTCATTACCAAATGAATAGCTTGTCGCGAAACCGTAGTGAAGAAGATTTTGGTTACGGTATTGGTGTAGATAGCTTATTTCGCCTGGGCAGCAATGTTTCAGCCTACGCCAGTGCTGGTGCCTTGCAGCTCAACCAGAAGAGTGGTTATGAAGGCTTGTTGGGGCTTTCGACAGAACTTAATCGTTCAAAGTTGTTTGTTGAGGCGCGCTGGATGGACATGTCCGGCACGCGTAACAATTTGGATGACAGCTACGAATACAGCAACGTACGTATCGGCATTTCACGTGCCTTTAGCGGCTTATAAGGTTGGCCCTTATTAGCCAGCTAAATGTGGTTTAATCGCAGTTAATAAACCTTTAAACACTTTAACGTTGCCACAGATGATGTTGCCACTGCGCAAGTAGTCGTGGCCACCATTAAAGTCGCCAACCAAGCCACCAGCTTCGCGCACGATGAGTTCACCAGCGGCGATATCCCAAGGCGACAAGCCAATTTCAAAAAAACCATCAAGACGACCCGCCGCAACATAGGCTAAGTCGAGTGAGGCAGCGCCTGCACGACGAATACCGGCTGATTGTGTAGCGACGGTTTTGAATACTTGTAAGTAGTCATCCATTTGCG
>CAYYWS010000166.1:0-4040 GCA_964473955.1 uncultured Paraperlucidibaca sp.
CCCGTTAATACACCGTGCAGCTCGGGCGCGGTACAGTCGGCATTGGCCTGTAATAAGATCAAGCCCAACGTCTCTATGGTGGGCAGAGTGGCTGCTTGCATGGCAGTCTCCTAAATACAATTGGGATTTCAGTTGGCACAACCGATACGTCGTCCTATAGTAGCTGCCAGAATGAATCACGGCGAACAAAACATGCGTGAACAAGAATATCAGCAACTCAAGCAACACCTCGACGCCTTAATTGTGCGTGTTCAGCAGCTGCATAAAGACAACGCTGCGCTGCGTCAGGAGCGTGATGATCTTAAGCTGCGCAACCACGATGCCAAAGCGCGAGTAGAAGCTATTTTAGAGCGCCTTAAAGCGCTTGAAGCCCAGTCATAACATAGGTTCACGGGTGTCATCAGCATGAGCATTGAGCAAACCAGCACGGTTGATATTTTTATTCTCGACAAGGCCTACAAAATTAGTTGTCCGCCTAATGAGCAGGACAACCTGCGCCGCGCAGCACTTTATTTAGACCGCAAAATGCGTGACATTCGTGGTAGCGGCAAAATGTTAGGGCTTGAGCGCATCGCTGTTATTGCCGCCTTGAATATTAGCCATGAGCTGCTCGGCCTTAGGCAACAGGGCAGCGAAAGCCCGGTCAGCGCTGAAGCAATTAGCCAACTCATTACACGTATGGAACAAACATTAGCGGACACTGCTGCGAACTAGGCCATCTGAACAATAACGTTTTTATAACAAACTGTTCAGTTACAAACACACAAACGGCGATTATACTGAGGTCATTCTCTGGGGTGCGCGCCAGTTCATCAAGACCCCTGAGCCGATGTTTAATCCTATGGGTTGTGGTTGTTTTTCGTGGTGTGCAGGTCCGCTAGTCGGAAAGCCTAAAATGAAAACGCTGCTTCCCCCTTGAACCCCCGGGTTCAAGGGCCAAGATGGACAGCGGCACCTCGGAGAGTCTTCTTTTACGATGTCTTTTCATCAACAAACACTTCCCCCTGAACACCATTTGCTGCGTCAGCAATTGCGCCAGCAGCTTAAGGCTACGCGTCGTTCGCTCAGCGCCAGGCAGCAACATATTGCTGCACGCGGCTTACAACGGCAGCTTCAGCGCCTTATAAAACGGTCAAAACTAAAGATTGCGGCCTATAGCGCCAATGATGGCGAAATTTCTCCGCACTTATTTCTTGGGCAAAAACATCGGGTGTACTACCCCGTGTTGCAGCCACTGCAAGCACAAGGCGTGATTTTTCGTCAGCCAGCAGGGGCGTCACGCTGGCGGCGTAATCGTTGGGGCATTAATGAGCCCAGTAAAGGAAGGCAACAGCCTGCATGGACACTCGATGTCATGCTGATGCCATTGGTTGGTTTTACCCTGACAGGACAGCGACTGGGCATGGGTGGCGGTTATTACGATAGGCTGTTAGCCAGCTTTGCGCACCGGCCTCGTAAACCACGCCTAGTCGGTTTAGCACATGACTGCCAACAGCTTAGCGAATTACCAATAGCACCTTGGGATCAGCCAATTGAGTTCATTGCCACCGACACTCGGCTCATTCGTTTCGGCACGGTTTAAGCCCGTCTTAATCGCGCAGACTTAGTCGCGCAAACTGAGTGCCGGCCAGCCACGCTCTTCGGCAATTTTTGCCAACACGGGATCAGCATCCACCACCACAGGGTGAGTAACCGCCTCTAATAATGGCAAATCATTGCGCGAATCCGAGTAAAACCAAGCGCCTTCTAAATTAGCTTGATGTTCATCTAACCATGCGTGTAAGCGAGTAATTTTACCTGCCTGAAAACAAGGCACTCCAGCCAGCTTACCTGTGAAGTGGCCTGAACCATCACGCTCAGGCTCAGTGGCAATCAAGTGGTCTACACCCAAACGTTGAGCAATCAGCTCAGTCACAAAACGATTAGTCGCGGTAATAATGACCAAGGTATGACCTTGCCCACGATGATACTGCAGCAGGTCAAACGCCTTAGGCAGTAACATTTGCTCAATGCGCTCTTGAATAAACGCCTCGCGCCAAGCCAATAACGTAGCCTCGTCATTACGCGCCAAAACGGCAAAAACAAACTCCGAATAGGCCACAATATCCAAGGTACCAGCACGGTAGTCTTGATAAAACTGATCATTGGCGCGCTGATAAGCATCCGCATCGACCACACCACGATCAACTAAAAATTGCCCCCAAGCATGATCTGAATCACCCGCGATTAAGGTGTTATCTAAGTCAAAAAGCGCCAAAGTCATAAACAATCTCCTATTGGCCACTATTCTAGCCACAACTGTGCAAAAAATCCGTGGCCAAGCTTGCTCATGGCGCAGGCCTAGGGTACTAATGCAAGCAATAACGAAATGATTATTAAGGACTCTCTCGTGATAGACGGAGATGGTTTTAGACCCAATGTGGGTATTATTGTGGCCAATGACCACGGCCAAGTTTTATGGGCCCGGCGTTATGGTCATGATGCTTGGCAATTCCCACAAGGTGGCATTATTGACGGCGAATCGCCTGAACAAGCCATGTATCGTGAGCTGCGCGAAGAAATCGGCCTTGAGCCGCAAGATGTTGAACTGCTGGCACAAACTAAAGGCTGGCTGCGTTATCGTTTACCCAGACGATTTATTCGTAATGACAAACCACCGTTATGCATTGGCCAAAAACAACGCTGGTTTTTATTACGATTAATCAGCGATGAAGCGCGCATCAAACTCGACATTCAGAAACCCGCCGAGTTTGATCGCTGGCAATGGGTTAGTTATTGGTATCCGCTAGATCAAGTGGTGTCTTTTAAGCGCGAGGTTTATCGCAAGGCATTAAAAGAGCTGCAACCTAGACTGCCGGTATTCCACGCGCACACAGGATAAGGCTCATGCCCCAGAACGAACCAAGCATGTTAGAAACGCTACGACGCATCGTCCAAGAAGTGGACTCTGCGCCGAGCTTTCAGGCTGCGCTGGATATTTTGGTCAGCTCGGTTCGCGATGCAACACACACGGAAGTGTGCTCAGTTTATTTACTCGATGACCGCACCGAACGCTTGGTATTAATGGCCACTGAAGGCCTAAATGCCAGCGCCATTGGCGTAGTCTCACTGGCTTTTGATGAAGGCTTGGTCGGCCTCTGCGCCACTCGTGAAGAGCCCATCAACTTGCAAGATGCGCCCAGTCATCCACGCTACCGATACTTCCCTGAAACAGGCGAAGAACACTACAACGCTTTTGTTGCCGTGCCCATCATGAACCGCCGCAAAGTGCTGGGTGTGTTGGTTGTTCAACAACGCACCAACCGGCGCTTTGATGAAGGTGAAGTGGCGTTTTTAGTGACCCTGTCAGCCCAGCTTTCGGGTGTTGTTGCACATGCTAAGGTGATGGGGCAGCTAGAGATGGTGCGCGGCTCACGCACCACTCAAACCCAAATTTACCAAGGCATCATGGGTGCCGCTGGTGTCACCTTGGGCCGTGCCGTGGTGCTTTATCCACCGGCTGATCTGGAACAAGTTCCAGATCGCAGCGTCGAAGATCTAGAGCACGAACTTGATTTTTTAGCACGCGCCATTGAAGAGGTACGCGCTGATGTGCGTGCACTCGACGATCGCATGTCTGGCACCTTAATGCCGGAAGAGCGTGCCTTGTTTGATGTTTATCTGCGTATGCTTGATGACCACGCTCTGCCCAGTGAAATTGCCGAACGCATTGAAGCCGGCAACTGGGCACAAGGTGCATTGCGTGAAGTCATTGATGAACACATGCAGAATTTTGCGTTAATGGATGACCCCTATTTACGCGAGCGCATGTCTGATGTGCGCGACTTAGGCTTACGCATTTTGGCCAAGCTGCAAGACAGCGAAACCGACGATACCCGTGAATTCCCCGACAATAGCATCCTAATTGGCGAAGATATCTCTACCGCCATGTTGCTAGAAGTACCGCTCGATAAAGTATCAGGTGTGGTCAGTGCCACTGGTGCAGCCAACTCACACATGGCGATTGTCGCTCGTGCCTTGGGCATTCCCACCGTGGTTGG
>CAYYWS010000167.1:0-4031 GCA_964473955.1 uncultured Paraperlucidibaca sp.
TGCCTATGGCGGCAAGGTGATTGCAACTGTGGTAAATGCAAAACACGCACAAGCCGCCGAGCGTTCTGGTGTGGATGCATTAATTGTGACCGGTCATGAGGCCGCTGCGCATGGCGGTGATGTCACCACCTTGGTGTTGGTGCCGGCGATACGTCGAGTGACAAAATTGCCGATTATTGCTGCTGGTGGTCTGGCGGATGGTGCCAGTTTGCCTGCTATTTTGTCCTTAGGTGGTGATGCGGTAGCCATGGGCACACGCTGGGCCATGACGGTAGAAAGCCCGCTGCATGAGAACACTCGGCAAGTGGTGCTAAAGAAGTCGGTGCACGACACTATTTACACCAGTAATTTTGACGGTATGCCTTGCCGCATTATGAAGACTCCAACAGGGCAGGCCGTTAGCAAAAAACCACTGACGCCATGGCGAGCCTGTTGGGAGGCACTAAAAGCCATGCGTGCGCAGCGTCGGCCTTGGTCGGAGTTATTCAGCACAATTCGACAAGAAGGTTTGCTGGCGGCTATTAAACTAGCGTATTTTGGCGCGGCGATTGAGCGTATTCGGGTTGCAATTTTAGATGGCGACCAAACCCGTGGGGTGCAGTTAATTGGTCAGGCTCAAGGCTTAATCAATGATGTGCCTAACTGTGCGCAATTGATGCAGCGCCTGCTTGAAGAGGCGACACAAGCACATCAGCAAGTACTTGCGTGTGCGCCAACTTCGACTGAAGTCGAAGTGCGCAGCGCCTAAGGTGTATGGCAGCATTTCTGTAGGAGGCAATATGTTGTTGCAAGAGGCTATTCATGGCCGCCGATCAATGCCTGTGCTGGGCATGCCCATGCCAAATGCAGAGCAGTTAGAGGCGGTTTTTTTGGCGGCAGCACGTGCGCCTGACCATCGCCTTTTGCGTCCTTGGCGTTATTTAGTGCTTACAGGTGATGGTTTGAGTCAGCTTGGCCAAGCCTTTGTTGATGGCATGAACGAATTGGACCCTGAGCGTGCACTACGTGATCACCAGCGTTTACTGGACATGCCACACCGTGCCCCAATGATTGTGGTGGCTATTTTGTCACTGAATGCGCATCCGACTGTGCCCGAATGGGAGCAATGGTTGAGTCTGGGCGCTGGTGTGCAAAACATGCTGCTAACGCTGCATGACCAAGGCTTTGCTGGCATGTGGCGAACGGGTGACTTAGTTGCGAGTTTGGCTGTTAAGTCGTTTTTGGGCCTGCAAGATCATGAACAAATTGCTGGATTTATCTATGTTGGCAGCGCTAAAGGTGAAAAGGCTGCCCCTGCATTGCCAGAAAAGCTTTGGCAGCACTGGCCCGCTCTGGAGTCGAAGTGACTGATTTAGTTCAAGCTCAGGCATTTGTGTTGCAAATGCGAGAACAAATGCCGCTGCTAAACTTTATGCAGATTGATGCCACCCATTGGGATGGTCAAGTGTTGACCTTGGCGGCACCGCTAGAGCCTAACCGAAACGACAAAAACACTGCTTTTGCTGGCTCTATTGCAAGTTTATCAACGGTGACGGGTTGGGCCTTATTAATGCTGTGGTGTCAGCGTGAGTTTGGTCCTTGTCAGGTAGCGGTATATCACGCTGAGTTACGGTATCGACATCCAATCACCGATGTCTTTGAAGCATCTGCACACTTACCCAACGAAGCCGCGCTAGAACAGCTTCGTAAGCGCATGGCCAGTCATGGTAAGGGTCGTATTGATGTGCAGTTGGTTGTGCATAGTGGTGAGCAAGAAGCAGTCACACAAACGGCAGGTTATGCCATCTGGACTGTGCCATACTAGTGGGTATGTTTAGTGCTGGTATGAGTTATGTCGTCAAATTGCCCTGAGCCTGAGCTCGCTGATACACGTGAACGTATTTTATTGCAGGCAAGCCGCGTGTTTGCTCGTAAGGGTTATCAGCAAGCCAAATTAGATGAAATTGCTCGTGAGGCAGGGCTAACAAAGGGCGCAATCTATTGGCACTTTCGCAATAAGTCAGATTTGTTTTGTGCGTTATTGGAAGAGCGCATGCAACGAAATACAGCACCATTGTCGACAGAGCTGAGCGAGGCCTTACAGTTAAAAGACGAGAATAGTCGTCGTTTGGCATTAACGCATGTACTGAAAGCGACACTGGCTCGTTTTCGTTCAGATGCCGATTGGCCGCGTCTGTGTTTAGAGTTTCTAGCGCAGTCGCGAGATGCAGAAGTCGCCGAGCGTGTGCGTGGCTTGTATGCCAATGGTCGGCGTATTGCAATGAATGTCGTGGATGCTATGAAAGTGGCAGGATTAACGGATGCTCACATCAATAGCGATATGTTGTCGTTATTTTGGTATGCGTTGATCGATGGTTTGATGCTGGCTTGGATTGTGCGGCCAGAGGACTTTGCAGATGATGCAATTATTGATGAGATGGTAGCGATGTTGTGGCGCGGACTATGTCCAAAAGCAACGCCCAAGCAGGGTGCTTAGGCGGCTTGACGTGATGGGAACTGGCAGCGCTCGGCTAAATCAGCACAGGCTTTTTGGATCATTTCTTCAGTAATCGCAATTTCACGGCCTTGCTCATCAAGCAAAATGGCAAAATGAAATGGATTAACCATTGCTGTACCATCATTCGATTGTGTTGTTACGTAGTTCATAACGTGCCCCTATGTGTGGCGTTTCCGTGACTTCAATATAGCCAGCCATTAATCCGTTGTCGCTTGAAAGCGTGCTTAAGTTGTAACCAACTATGAAAAACATTTCGACACATCTTCAGTCACAGTTTGCGCCAATTCGTGTCGGTATTTTGCTCAATCCTTATGCCGGTGTGGGCGGCCAGCTGGCGCTGAAAGGCAGTGATAGCCTGACTCGAGAGCTGCGCGAGCAAGTTCAAGCCAACGTTGAAAAAGGCCAAAGCCATGCTCAGCAACGCTTGTCTATTGTTATGAAGTTATTACAACAGCAGCAGCTATTACACCGTTTTGACTTAATTACTGCGCCGGCACAGTTGGGTGCACAGGCCCTAGAGGCGCTAAATATTCCTTGTCGGGTAGTTAATCTACCGGTTGGTCCTCACACCACTGCGGATGACACTGTGCGCTTGGCTAAGGCACTACTAGCAGAGGGTGTGGATCTGCTGTTGTTTGCAGGTGGTGATGGCACGGCACGTGACGTGTGTTTGGCGGTGGGGTTGCAGGTGCCAGTATTGGGTGTTCCCGCTGGAGTAAAAATGCATTCAGGCGTTTTTGCCATTAACCCACAAGCTGCTGCCGATGTTTTGCAAGAAATTGCCCTAGGCCATTGGGTGAGTGCAGAGCTGGCAGAAGTGCGTGATATTGACGAGATGGATTTGCAACAAGGCCGTTTGCGAGCGCGACATTATGGTGAAATGCGAGTGCCAGCACTGGCCAATCATATTCAGCAGGTTAAATGCTCTGGACGTGAAGTAGAGGCGCTTGTTGTTGCTGAAATTGCTGCTGGCTTTGTGGAAAGCATACGTGATGACTGTGTTTATGCACTGGGGCCCGGCACAACCATAGCCGCGATTGCTGAGCAATTAGGTGTTAAAAATACCTTATTGGGTTTTGACCTAGTGCAATCGGGCCAGTGTTTGGCTAATGATGTGACTGCTGAAGATTTGTTGGTTATGGCAAAGCAGCACCAGATGATGGTAGTGATTGCACCGACGGGTGGCCAAGGTAGCTTGATTGGCCGTGGCAATCAGCAGCTCAGCGCAGCTCTTCTGCATCATATTGGTCGTGAAAATATATTGATTGTATCCAGTGCCAGTAAGTTGGCCGAACTTGATGGCCGACCATTACGCTTGGACACTGGAGATGCGAGGCTGGACAAGCTGTGGTCGGGCTTATGGTATGTACATACGGGCTATCAGCAACAAGTGCTGTATGCCGTTCAAGGTTAATGGGTGAGGGTAAAGCATGAGTGTATCGTTGTTTGAGCCAGTCAATTTGGGCGAAGTTAGCCTTAAAAACCGGGTATTAATGGCGCCGTTAACGCGTATGCGTGCCGGAGCTGGTGATGT
>CAYYWS010000168.1:0-4002 GCA_964473955.1 uncultured Paraperlucidibaca sp.
TAACAGGGCAATCACCTAAGACAACTGCAGAGCTTCTGTTATTGATGAAAACGGTGCTGTTGGACACAACCATGCCTTCGCCGTGTGTAAACACTGCTTAGCAGCGTCAATGCGAGTTGTGGTCATATCTTCCCACTCAGGCGCATGCGCCAATCCAATCGTTCGACGAATTAACTCAACACCCGCAAAACGTAAGCTATCAGCACGTAATTCTTCTAAGTAGTCACCAATAAGCAGCGGATTATCCCACTCACCTTGAACACTGTGTTGCTTAGCGAGCGCAGCAAAGCCTTGCTCAAAGGACAACCAAGTATCGACCATTACCTGTTTTAACCAGTTTTGATTTTCGGGCAAGACTTGCACCGTGGCCGCAATATATAAATGTGCTAATAAGCAACCGATGTCATAGGCCATGGGGCCATAAAAACCAAACTCTGGATCAATAATGCGGGTGTCATGATCAGTGACCATAATGGAGCCCGTGTGTAAATCGCCGTGCAATAACGCTTCAGCACGTGTCATGTATAGCCACTTGCAACGCAGCACTTGGGCATGCAATTTAATATCGGCACGCAAACTTAACGCCAAGGGCATCAGTTCCGGATGACAGTGGTTATGCGGATGATTAATTAGTGGCTGGGTAAAGCACACATCTTCTTGGGCCTTCACTAATACCGGATTGGTAAATTGCGTCACACGCGTTTTTTTAGTGGCTGAATCCAAAGCGAAATCTGAGCTAAAAAAGAGTGAGCGCGCTAAAAAATCCCCCAAATGCGTCGCTAAATGTCCATATACCTTTCCTGCCTGCAAACCCGTTCGCAGAATCTGGTGTGCTGCCAAATCTTCCATCACACAGACATACATTTCAGCGTCATAGTGATAAACCTTAGGCACATAATCAGGGCAATAATCTAAGTAAGACTGCAACAGGTCTTGCTCTAGTTTGGCGCGTGATAATGGCAAGGCAAAATCTGGATACTTACGTGCCCACGGCAGTGACTGCTTAACAATCACTGACTGCCCCACCGCATTACGTACGCGAAAAACGAGGTTTAAATTACCGTCGGCTAAGTCACTACACTGCAGTGTTTCATCCTCTGCCAATAACTGCTTTGCCAAACCGCTACTTTTTAGATAGTCCGGCAAAGTCGTTAGGCTTAAGGCAAAATAAGACACGTGGTTAACTCCTGTTTAACGATAGAATGACTATAACCCACTGAATAGCTACTGTATTAATGTCTGCACAACCGAAAAAACTTTCCGTAGCGCCCATGATGGATTGGACCACGCGCCACGCTCGTAACTTCTTGCGCTTGTGCCATCCACATGTACGCTTGTATACCGAAATGGTCACTACCCAAGCCTTGGTTTTTGGTGATGTGCCAAGGCATTTACGTTATGAGGCTGCTGAGCACCCGATCGCACTACAATTAGGTGGAAGCGACATTAAAGACTTAGTGCATTGTGCCAAACTAGGCCAAGACTGGGGCTATGACGAAATCAACTTAAATGTTGGCTGCCCCTCAGACCGTGTACAACAAGGTCGAATTGGTGCCTGTTTAATGGCAGAACCTGCATTAGTGGGTGAAGCACTTGCGGCAATGCAAGCCGCAGTTGATATTCCCGTCACCGTAAAGCACCGCATTGGTATTGATGGCCTTGAGCACTATGACGACATGCTGAACTTTGTCGACACCGTAGCGGGCTTTGGCTGTAGCCATTTTATTGTGCACGCACGCATCGCTATTTTGGCGGGCTTGAGCCCCAAAGAAAATCGTGACGTGCCGCCGCTGCGTTATTCCGATGTTTATCGTTTAAAGGCAGAGCGACCACAACTGCAGATTGAAATTAATGGTGGCATTAAAACCGTTGCCGAGATAACTGAGCACTGGCAGCATACCGATGGTGTCATGATTGGTCGTGAGGCCTACCAAAACCCTTATTTATTAGTGCAGGCACAACAGTTATGGGGTGTCACTGAACTGTCAACTCGTGGCGATATCCTGCGCGCTTATTTACCTTTTGTAGAACGTGAATTAGTTGCAGGCTGCCCACTTAATCACATGACACGGCATATACTGGGTTTATTCCAAGGCGAGCCTGGGGGCCGCCGATTCCGCCAAGTACTCAGTACACACGCGCATAAACCCGGCGCAGGCATTGAAGTATTAATCGCCGCCGCAGCCGAAGCTGGCGTGACTTTATAAGGACTGTTATGACCAATCCATTAGAACAATTAACTCAGCACACTACTGTTGTCGCAGACACTGGTGACATCAATAGCATTCAACGACTACGCCCAGTTGATGCCACCACTAACCCTTCACTGATCCTGAAAGCAGCCAGTGACTCAGCCTATAGTCATATTCTGGACGAGGGCGTAGCACTGGCAAAAAAACTTCCTGCCTCCCAGCAGCTTCAAGCTGCAATGGAGTCTGTTGCTGTTGGCTTTGGGGTAGAAATTCTCAAACATATTCCGGGCCTAGTTTCGACCGAAGTCGACGCACGATTATCATTCGATGTATCTGCCACGTTGGCACAAGCACGTCGCCTAATCGCACGCTATCAGGCACAGGGTATTGGTCGTGAACGAGTTTTAATCAAAATCGCCAGCACTTGGGAAGGTATTCAAGCCGCTAAACAACTGGAACAAGAAGGCATACACTGCAATTTAACCTTGCTGTTTTGTATGGCGCAGGCACAAGCCGCTGCTGATGCTGGTGCCACGCTGATCTCACCGTTTGTGGGTCGTATTTTAGACTGGCATGTGCAAAAGACAGGTCAGCAATACAGCGCTGAAACTGATCCAGGTGTAGTGTCAGTCAAAGCCATTTATGAGCACTACAAGCGCAACAACTACCGCACCGTCGTGATGGGTGCAAGCTTTCGCAACACTGGCGAAATTCGTGCATTAGCCGGTTGCGACAAACTCACCATCAGTCCTGCCCTGCTAGATGCGCTTGCTCAAGAGGAGCAAGCATTAACACCCGCACTGAATGCCACTCTGCAGAAAAATACACAGCCTGCCATAGCATTAAGCGAGGCTGTGTTTCGCTGGCAGCTAAACGCGGACGCTATGGCGACAGAAAAGCTGGCAGAAGGGATACGGTTATTTGCGGCTGATATTGAAAAGTTAGAAGCCCTGCTTAAGCAACGCTTAGCTTAAGCATTAAGGCTAACTAGTGTTGGTGGCGCTTCTCGCTTTCGAGAGCGTCAACAAGGCTGCGGAAGGTTTGTTGATTACTTTCGCTTAAGCCCATCAACGTTCGGTGGGCATCAATCACACATTGTGTCACTTCAGCTTCTGACAGCACTTCATCAGGTAGCTCATCGAGGCGATCACGCAACGCTGCCGTGGTTTGAAGAATTCGGAAAACTTCGTCAAAACCCATGCTGGCCAGAATACGATTGATATCTGAGCTTAAGCACAAAATAATGGGCTTACCTAAATTTAGCTCACGCAATGCCACGGCAATTTTGGCAAGCAAGCCCAATGCCGTCGAATCAATGCTATCGGTTTCCGTCAGATCGATCATCACCGCTCGCAGACGTTTGTCATTCAGCAAATGGTCTTCGATAAACGTTTCCAACGAGGTACAAATAGGCACCCGCACATCACCGCGCAACTTCAACACATACGTGCCGTTGTGCTCGGCATACTGCATCTTACAATTGCTCATATCATTGATCACGTTTAATCATGAGTACGGCAATATCGTCAGGTACATCACTCATGGTTTCCACACCTAACTGCGCTTTTAGCACAGCCCATTGGCCATTTGCCGCTGCTACCGCAGCTTGAATACGAGCTTCTTTGGCTACCAAATCAGGCTCTGTCATAACCTCTAGGATACCATCAGAAAGGGCCACAAGGGAAAAGCTCGGCGCCAACTGCAGTGTGTACTCTTCATAATGAACATCAGGAAATAAGCCCAATGGCTTGCCATTACCGGGCAACACAATGAGTTCATTGCCATTTTTCAGCATGGCCGGCGGATAATG
>CAYYWS010000169.1:0-2772 GCA_964473955.1 uncultured Paraperlucidibaca sp.
TGGTGCAATCTTGGCCATTTCATTGGCCTCTTTAATAAATGCCAACGCCACTTTGGTCACGCCGTCAGTGTCACTAAACAACTCTGGCTTAACTCGCGTGGCCTTCCAACCACTACCCGTTTCACTACCCGGCACAAACAACGAACCCATACCGGAGTTGGCAACTGCCGCAATGGCATTGGCCGAACGCACCACCTCATCGCGATTAAACTCACCCTCTACATTGCTGCGAATTCGCGACATATTCCACGACATAAAGGTATAACCAGACTGACGGTACTTTATGGCTTCTTCAGTGGTCATGTTGGCACTGGCTGCGGTTGGCAATAACAAGGCGGTCACTAATGGAATCAAGCTTAGTTTTGTCATAAATATTGTCTCTTTTATTATCTAATCTGCTCGCCGCACCGGCACCGTACGTCCCATAACCTGCATAAAACACTGGTTATCAATGGAATAAATAACCACATGCGGCATATAGGCGTTTTGATGGTGCTCAGCACTATCAGTCTGTTTCCAAACTTGGTCATTGGTGAGCTGGTATGAGGTTTCACCATCCCAGCCATGAAACTCATCCTTTATGCGGCTGTACATCACATCAGTGACCTGCACCACCGCCACACGAAAGTCTTGCTCTGGTAATTGCAGATACGACCCGGTGTCATCATGAATCAACACTACCGGCTGATTGTCAGAATGGAAACGCCACAAAAGCTTTTCGGTCTGCAGCCAAATGCTGCCGTCGCTTAACTGAAACAAGCTATCGGCTAAGAAGCCATGAAAGTGGCCACGGATGGTGAGGGTTTGGCTGGTTAGGGCTGAGGGCATTGAGCTCTCCTAATCCATTTTTAATGACAGTGAACTTGACCCGTCTTTTTTTCCATATGACAACATTGACCCGGAGGCGAACTCTTACGACAGCCACCGCCATGAGCAAAGGCAGTGCTACTAAAAACAACTAAAACCAATGCAGTCATTATTGTTTTCATGGCCATCTACCTCAGGTTTTATAATTAGTTACACAATAAACATTACTCTTAAAGCTCAAACAAGAGTACCCAGTTTTGCATTTCTTTAGCGCCTCAGCCCAGCTCGCAACATATCCTCGGTTAGCGATTTATGAGAACATCGCGGCCTCGCTTAATACTCGCATGCCCCCGGTACACCGCTCATGGAAATCAAAGTCAATTATCTCGACAACCTTCGTGTCGAGGCCAAGTTCGACGACTTTAGCGTCATCGCTGACCAGCCCATTCGATACAAAGGCGACGGTTCTGCGCCTGGGCCATTTGATTACTTCCTAGCTTCCTCGGCGCTATGTGCGGCGTATTTTGTGAAGGTGTACTGCAACGCTCGCGACATTCCCACCGACAATATTCGGCTATCGCAAAACAATATTGTCGACCCCGAAGATCGTTATAAACAGATCTTTCGTATTCAAATTGAGCTGCCGGAAAGCATAAGCGACAAAGACCGCCAAGGCATTCTGCGCTCGATTGATCGTTGCACCGTGAAGAAGGTGGTTCAAGCTGGCCCCGACTTTCAGATTGAAGCAGTTAATAACCTAGACGAAGACAGCCAAGCGCTGCTGACGTTAACGCCAGACGGCACCAGCAGCACGTTTATTGAAGGCAAAGACCTGCCGCTAGAACAAACCATAACCAATATGAGCGCGATTTTGGCGAACTTAGGCATGAAAATTGAGATCGCCTCGTGGCGCAATATTGTGCCGCATGTGTGGTCGCTGCATATTCGTGACGCCGCCTCGCCCATGTGTTTTACCAATGGCAAAGGCGCCACCAAAGAAGCCGCGCTGTGCTCGGCACTGGGCGAATTTATTGAACGCTTAAGCTGCAACTTTTTCTATAACGACCAATACCTAGGCCAAGACATTGCCAACAGTGCCTTTGTGCACTACCCCAACGAAAAATGGTTTAAACCGGGCCCACGCGGCCGCATGCCGGAAGGTTTGTTAGACGAACACTGCCTGTCCATTTATGACCCAGACGAAGAGCTGTTAGGCACGCACTTATTTGATACCAACTCGGGCACACCCGAGCGCGGCATTTGCGCCCTGCCTTATGTGCGTCAGTCTGACGGCCAAGTGGTCTACTTCCCCACCAACCTGATCGAAAACTTATACCTAAGCAACGGCATGAGCGCTGGCAACACCTTGGCCGAAGCGCAAGTGCAGTGCTTGTCCGAAATTTTTGAACGGGCGGTAAAAAAAGAAATTCTGGAAAACGAAATCACCTTGCCCGACGTGCCGGACTCGGTGTTGGCGCGTTACCCGCATATTCAGCAAGGCATTAAAGCGTTAGAAGACCAAGGCTTTCCGGTGTTGGTAAAAGACGCATCACTCGGTGGTCAGTTCCCAGTGATGTGTGTGACCTTGATGAACCCCACCACCGGCGGTGTGTTTGCATCCTTTGGCGCTCACCCCAGCTTGCACGTGGCCATTGAGCGCAGCCTAACCGAACTGTTACAAGGCCGCAGCTTTGAAGGCTTGAACGACCTGCCCGCGCCCACGTTTAACAGCATGGCCGTGTCTGAGCCCAACAACTTTGTTGAACACTTTATTGATTCCAGCGGCGTGGTGTCGTGGCGCTTCTTTAGCGCAAAATCTGACTATGAATTTTGTGACTGGAACTTTGCTGGCAGCACCAGTGATGAAGCCGCCACCTTGTTTGGCATTCTGAAAGCGCACGGCCATGAATGTTATATGGCGGTGTTTGAAGACTTAGGCGCGCCAGTGTGCCGCATTTTGGTGCC
>CAYYWS010000169.1:2872-3995 GCA_964473955.1 uncultured Paraperlucidibaca sp.
GGCCGCTTAGAAGATGCCATGGAGCTGGTTGAACACTTTCTGCAATTTAACGACAACACCGTGGCGCGTGTGCGTTTTTACCAGGCCATGAAAGTGGTGCTGGACGTAACCCTAGACGAAGAAATGGAACTGGACGACTACCTAGTGAACTTCCGCCGCATGTTTGGCGCCGAACTGCTAGACGCCGCCATTGGCTCCGTGAGCGGCACAGTACGCTTTTACGGCCTAACACCCACAAACTTGGCGCTGGAAGGTTTAGACAAGCACTTAAGGCTGATTGAGAGTTATAAAAAGCTACATGCGTTTAGGGCTAAACTGGCTGAAGCCAAGCTGTCAGCGACAACCGCGTGACAGCTTAGCGCGGCAGTTACTTCAACATGCCCATCAGCGATGACATAGCAGATTGCATCACGTTATCGCTTTCCACTTTGCCACTCGGCGTTAGTTTGTTGATGATCTGAGGCAGCGCCACCGCCAAAATGCTGCTGGCTTGCTCGGTGCTAATGCCCAGTTTGCTGGCAACAGGGGCAATAAGAGAGCCCAACGCAGCTTCTAACTGACTAGGCTTAACCGCTTTATTTTCACCCGCACCCACCCAAGACTGCACTTGATCGCTCAAACCACCGGCGGAAAGACTTTTTAACAAGCCACCCACACCACCACTTTGGCCAATCAAACCCGTTACCAATTGGCCTGCCAATGCTGATGATCCCTCTGGCTGACCCTTATCACCACCCAACAACTGCCCAGCTGCGGCTCCTGCCAATTTATTAAACAAGCTCATTTTTCTTCTCCTTAGACAACTTTTTTAGTTTTGAGGTTCGCGTTACTGCTCTACCCTAACCAACTTTGTTCGGCCAGACGCACCAGCCTTGATGGTTACCGCTGCTTTTTTGCATTGAAGCTTCTCTGCCAAAAGCCCCACCAGCTCCTCATTAGCTTTGCCATCAACCGGCGGCGACTTCAACTTAGCTACCCATGTGCCATCGGCGGATTGGGTTAGCTCCGACAGGCTTGAGCGTGGTTTTACTTTTATTTGAAGGATTAGGGGTTCCATGGTTGAACCAACTTACATAAACGTACTGTAAAAGATTCAGTCATAGCAGCCTTTTTGGACTAATGA
>CAYYWS010000170.1:0-3983 GCA_964473955.1 uncultured Paraperlucidibaca sp.
GTTTTTGCCAAGGCACGCGCCGCGGCCATTAATGGCAACACATACATCAGCACTTTGCCTTCCACTTCTGCACAATCGCCCAGCGCGTAAATGTTCGCATTGCTGGTTTGTAATAAGCGATTAGTGACAATGCCACGCTCTACTTCAAGACCAGCAGCTTGTGCCAAGCCAGTACGTGGACGCAAACCAATTGCGGATAACACGATATCAGCTTGAACTTCAGCACCATCGGCTAAAGTAACAACTACACCATTGGCTGCTTTATTGACTGCCGTCACACTAGCGCCAAAATGGAATTGCACGCCCAATGACTCCAGACCTTCAGCCACCGCTGAAGAGGCTCGCTCTGGCAGCAAGGTCGGTAGTGGGCGGCCCATAGGTTCCACTAATGACACCGGGAAACCACTGGCTGCTAAGTCATTGGCAAACTCACAACCAATCAAACCACCACCAATGATCAACACTTTGCGCTGCTTGTCTTCACCCAATACAGCGCGGAAGCGTGCGTAGTCTTCAAGGTCATTCACCGAATAAACCTGATCACACGCATCACCGGCCAACGGTGGACGAAAAACATCAGCACCAACTGCCAACACGAGGTCGGAGTAGCTAATGGTTTCGCCATCTACGCAAATGGTTTTTGCCGCCGCATCAATAGCACTGACGGTAGCGCCAGCGCGTACGGTTGCTTTTAGCTGCTCAGCCATGGCCTCTGGTGTGGCCATGGCAAGCGCATCAGCGGTTTTACCTTTGCTGAGCGCATTAGAGAGCATTGGTTTGGAGTAACTGCGACCATCATCCTGCGAGATCAGCAGCAGCGGGCGCTCGGCATCGAGCTTGCGCAACTCCCGTGCCAAGGTATAGCCGGCTAAACCGGTCCCGAGAATGACTACAGGCGCCATCATTAGATCTCCGTCATCTCAAAATCTTCTTTGCCAACGCCACAGTCTGGGCATACCCAATCAGCAGGAATATCATCCCATGATGTGCCTGCAGCGATACCGTCCCACGGCATACCTACGGCTTCGTCATACACAAAACCACACACAATGCATTGCCACTTTTTCATATTGTTCACCCTAAGCTGATAGTTTAAATAGCCATTTTAGCTATGCGCGCAAGACAGGCTTAGCAATCTAGGCGCGCGTATGTTACATCAAAGACTGTTAAGATGTCGCGGCCAATGCCTGCTTGTAATGGTTGGCATGACGCTCCTCTACTTTAGCCAAAGCCGCAAAGCGCTTCTCGGCTTTTTTCAACGCTTGCGCAAACCACTCGGCATGCTCTTGTGATTCCGAGATCTGCTCACTGAATTCACGAATTGCTGCTTCGTTATTTTCTGCTTCGGCGGTTTCACGGAACTTAGGATACATTTCCGTGTACTCATAGGTTTCACCGGCTATCGCAATTTCCAACATTTTAGCTGGGCTTAACAGCGCCTTAGGATATAACAAATCCAAATGACCAAAGGCATGCTGAATTTCTTGCTTAGCGGTTTCCTCGAAGGCCTGTGCTGTTGCCTCATCACCCATTTCACGCGCCAGCTTGGCAAAATAGCTATACTTCATAAATGCCATGGATTCACCGGCAAAAGCAGCTTCAAGATTTTTACCTGTTACGGTGACATTAATTTTCATTTGCAACCTCCTAAAGATTAATACGCTCTGCCGAGCACGAGCCAACAGGGTTAGACTAGTGCGCATTGAGATATATTGAAAATTGAATGTGCCTGTTCCTTTAATAGCCAAAGACTATAGCCATGCCAAATCCACTCGGTGACAGCCGCTGGCCACAGCCTAAGCGCTGGTATAGCCGTGAACAACTGCTAACACCACCCAATGTGTTATTGATGCATTGGCTACAGCTGCCGGGCTCGTTAACCGCGGCGCTATCGCAGTTGGCAAAGGGCGACTTAAAAGTGAGGGTGTTATTTGAGGGCTGGCATAAACCCACGCTGGCTGAACGCCAACAACTAGGTTTGCCGCATGATCGACTGGTATGGATTCGCGAAGTCGAGTTGGTAGGTCAGGGTCAATCTTGGGTGCATGCGCGCTCTTTGCTGCCCGCTCGCAGCCTAAATGCCGCTGGTCAACGCCTAACACGACTGGGCAGCCGCTCACTCGGCAGTGTGTTATTCAAGCATCCTGCACTCAAACGCAGAGGCGTCGAATTTGCACAACTGAACCACCCCGCAGGCAAGATCTGGGCGCGACGCTCGCGTTTAGAGGTTCATGGCCACGCGGTATTTGTCGCTGAAGCCTTTTTACCCGCATTATTGGCCTATCACGCCAGTCGCTAGAGAGTTTTATGCCACGCCCCATTCCGTTAAGACAACGCCTACCAGACTTCATTGCCTTGATGCGCCTTGACCGCCCTATTGGCATTTACCTTTTGTTATGGCCAACACTATGGGCCGTCTGGATTGCGGGTGACGGCAACCCTGCCGCCAGCATCGTGCTGATTTTTAGCTTGGGTGTGTTAATCATGCGCAGCGCAGGTTGTGTCATTAACGACTTTGCCGATCGCAAGGTTGATGGCCACGTTCAGCGCACAGCCCAACGCCCACTCGCCACCGGGCGCATTCAAAGCAAAGAAGCATTAATACTGTTTGTTGTGCTGATAACACTCGCTGCCAGCCTACTGTTGTTTTTACCGTTGGCGGTATTTTGGTGGTCATTAGGCGCAGTGGCATTAGCCACCATCTACCCCTTTATGAAGCGCTACACCTACCTGCCACAAGTAGTATTAGGCGCTGCTTTTTCTTGGGCAATACCGATGGCGTTTGTGGCACAAGGCAAAACACCGGATGCCCTCTGTTGGCTGCTGTATTGCGCAAATTTGGCCTGGACCGTGGCCTATGACACCCAATACGCCATGGCAGACCGAGATGACGACTTAAAAGTTGGTGTTAAATCCACCGCTATCTTATTTGGCGACCTTGACCGTCATGCCATCGTCTTATTACAGCTAGTGTTTTTATGCGCGCTATATCTGGTCGGTCAACAATTAGGTTTAGGCTGGGCGTGGTTGGTTGGGCTATTTGCGACCATCGGTCAGTTTATTTGGCAGGGCTTTATTATTCGTGAACGCCAGCCAGCAGCGTGCTTACAGGCCTTTTTAGCCAACCATTGGGTAGGCTTATGGCTGTTCGTCGCCCTATTGGCGGGTTGGATACAAATGCTGGCGACATAAAAGCGTAATATTTCTGTCATGACACGCAGGTGTAATAGCACTGTCATTTAATTAACAGAGCACTGTCATCATGAAAAGCGAAAAAATCCTGATTGTTGACGACGAAGCCGCCATTCGGGAAATGATTGCCATTGCCCTTGAGCTGGCTGGATACGACTGCATTGAAGCCGAAGACGCCCTGCAGGCACACCATTTGGTGGTCGACGAACGCCCCGCCCTAATCTTATTAGATTGGATGTTGCCGGGTATGAGTGGCATTGAGCTGGCGCGTCGTTTAAAGCGCGACGAAAACACCAGCGAAATCCCCATCATTATGCTCACCGCGCGTGGCGAAGAAGATAACAAAATCCAAGGCCTAGACGCTGGCGCCGACGACTACATCACCAAACCGTTTTCGACACGTGAATTAGCCTCACGCATCAAAGCGGTATTGCGCCGATCTAGTTCGCTGAATCAAGAGAAAGCCATTGAAGCCGAAGGCCTAAAACTAGACCCGGTCAGTCACCGAGTGACTGCCTTAGACACCCCAATTGAAATGGGTCCTACCGAATATCGTCTGTTGGCCTTCTTTATGAGCCACCCTGAGCGCGCGTATACTCGCACGCAAATGCTGGATCAGGTTTGGGGCGGAAATGTGTACGTAGAAGATCGCACCATTGATGTGCATATTCGTCGTCTACGCAAAGCGTTAGAGCCCTACAACTACGACCGCTTTATTCAAACCGTGCGTGGCACCGGTTATCGTTTTTCGACCCAAGTACAAGCCCAGGACGAGAATAGTTGAAGCTGCC
>CAYYWS010000171.1:0-3905 GCA_964473955.1 uncultured Paraperlucidibaca sp.
TGTTTGACAAGCTGGCCCATAACTTGCCACAAGAGCTGGTAGAAGCAAAAGCGGCATGGGCGAAACGCTTAGGTCTTTAATGTTCTGATCTTTGCTGTAATAAAAAAGGGGCCGAAAGGCCCCTTTTTTATTGGTTCGCGCAATTAAGCATTACTGCTTAATTGGCGCTAACGAAGCATCGATAACGAAACGTTGAGGCGCCACATACACTCGTAAGGTACCACCCAACAAGCCACCCAAAGCACTCAAATTAGCCGCAAGCCTAACCGGACTCTCATTAGCCAAGCTCACAGTTAAACGACCGTCTGGCAAGAAGTTCACCTTGCCACGAACACGAATGTTACTGAGGTCGGTGTTACTGCGCGCATCATGATTAATTGGAATTGCAGGCTCACCAAAAATTTCTGCAAACGCATCAATTTCAGGAATATCGGTATATAGGCTCAGCTCTGTTTCCAACTCTGGACCATTTGGGCCTTCCATGATGAAGCCACGGATAGGCGTCGGATTGCCATTTGCATCTTCAGGGAAGCGCAAACGGAACACCAATGGACCAGTCGGAATCGGTTGTGGCACAGAAATTGGAAGAATGCCATTAATCAACTCGGTGCCGGGATCAACCAACATCTCCAGTAACTCACCTAATACCGGTATACCAAAAATCAATTCAGCAATCGGTGCGGTCACTGGTGAAGCATCAAACGCCACCCCAAGCTCTGCAAAAATGTCAGCACCAGAGGTGATTACCATTGACGGGTCAATCAGCACCTCAACCACCTGCTGACCTGTCGTTGGATGAGTTACTAAGTTTCCTAACTTAGCACCCAATGCAGAGGTAATCAGCAGGAACTGATTGCCTTGACACTCGATGCCTCGACCATTTGGTCTATTGGGGTCATCTTCCGCAAACTCACCATTTTTACAACCTAGACCAAACTGAGTTGCTGCACCTGAAAAAGCACCCTGAGGATTTGCAGAGTCAGGCTGCAGCAGGGCGCCATTTGGAATAAAGCAGCGTCCTACTGTTGCAGGAACACCGGACTCACGTCCAGTTTGGCAGTCAGTGCCATTTGCCAATTTTGCCTTACGCTCACCTTTAGTGGGTTCAAAAGTAAAGTTGGCATCAACGTCGGTTACGGGCAATACGCGCAAGCCAATATTGGCGCCACCCAAGTCATCACCACCACGGAAGAAAATTTCCATAGGTGGACCGCCGCGCTTCGGTTCTCTAACTTCATCCAATGACTGCGCAATCAATTGAGTTTGTAATGGCAAACCATTAACGCCACAAATGGCTTGGTTACCAAGACAGTCAGCAGCAGAGCTCGACATATTGTTGTTAGAGCCAAGCACATAACGGTAAAGCTGACCTTTGACCCATGGCTCAGCTGGGGTAAAGCTGAGTTCACGTGGCTTAAAGTTTATCTGGCCTTGCACCACATCCAAGCAATTGCCTGATGCATCAACACGTTCAACTCGTAAGCTACCAGCACCATTACAGGTTGTGGCCTGCTTTACTGACAACTTAGCGATCGACTGAGAGAAGACAACTTTAATATCACGTGATTGCTCAATACTCGGCAATGGCAGTACATCATCATCTGAACGACCACCACGGCAGATCCCTTGTCGATTGGCCGCCACATTACGGCTACCCTCTGCAATTGCACAGGGATAACCAGGGTAAACACTGAGCGCTACCGGCGGACGTTGAGTATCAGGAGTCGCCGCTAGGCCAGGCAGGCTAAATACTAAGTCAGCAATTGCAACACCATCACCCGAAGCAGGCGCCCCATTCAACTTATTGCCTGACAAATCAGTAATGATATCCGGATTAAGCCTAATACGATAAAAACGACCATGCTCTAGGGCAGCATTAATGACTAACGATGCGCCATCCAAACGAGTTGTAATAGGCACAAGCTCGCCTTCACCACCAGGGCTTGTTCCTTTATATAAAAGAACCGCCCTAGGATCACGCAACGAGGCTGACTCCATGATCTTGCTGAAGTTAACGATCAGTGGGTCGCCAGGACGAATCAACTCACCACCATCAACTGTCAACGCTGATGATAGATCTGGATTTAAAGTGACAGGGCCGCCTGGAGTCCAAGACTGCACCACAGGTCTTGTCGTATCCGGAGCCGGAGTACCTGGCGGCTTGCTCAAGTCACCACTAGCCAACTTAAGCGACAAAATACCAATAGCATCATCTACACCAAGGATTTTGAGCTCAACAACACCAACCGCCTCGAGATTCAAAATACGGTTTTGCTGATCAAGTGTGGCAATACCATTTACCTCAACATGCAAAATGTCTTGGGTAAAGTCACCATTCGCGGTAGGTACTTCAGCGGAAACAGCAACATCCATGACCAAGTTAACTAAACTTGGTGCATTCGGTGAATTGTTATAACGATTCGGCAATACCAGCCCATTGGCATCTGAAATCAGCTTAATACTCAGTGTGCCAGTTTCTAAATTGGCTGGAACACCTGCAGTCTTACCACCCAACTTAACAACTAAGGTTCCTGCCGTTAACTCACTGTTAGCAGGCACACGAATTGGAAGAATCGCAGGAGAAATATCTTTAAAATTTGGGCTATGCGCTAAGTCTGCAAACAATGAGCCTTCTGCCGCAGGATCTGGCGCCTCTGCACCACGACCTAAAATTTCCGAAGCCACTGGAACTCGGTTTGCAGCCAAGCCAGTCAAAATTGACGTTAAGTTGCCTGGCGGCACTGAGATTTTATTTACTGTTAATTTATCACTACCTTCCGGACGCGTATCTCGTGGTGAGAACTCTTGAGTAAATCCACCCGTAAGCGCATTACCAAACTTACTTTGCAAGCCTGATGTCAAACTCAAAACATAGGTTTTCGAAGGCGACAGGTCATTGAGCGGATCAATCACCATACGATTCCCATTAATCAAGAAACGAGCAGGCTCCAGTACACCTGTTGCCTTATCAACCAACTTAACAGTGCCAGCAGCTGCGTATGTCGCTGAATTGGGATCAATTGGCTGACTAAATTGCAGGCGTAATGTCGAAAAATCTAGTAAAGGAAAACCATCAATAAGCGCAGTTTCAGCGTTCGGCAGTGTACGTAAAACTTTAAATTCTGGATCAGCTGACTGACTTGAAATGGCACCAGAAAGCGCTGAGCGCGTCGTAAATACAAACTGCTTCGCACCTGTAGCAGGCATAGTAACAAACGACTGATTGGCATCGCCTGTTGCTAGGGCAACCCCTTTAAAGGCCGGATTAGTACTACCAACATCATTACTTTGAACGCGGTATAAGGTATTCGGTTTTAAAGGTTTTGTAGGTTGAATCAATACACCTTTTGCACGAAGATCTGGGGCTTCTGCTGCGTCGTCTGGCGAGCTAGTAGGCGCTGGCTGAGGAATCAATGTAAGAGTAAATGGAACTAATGTGTTCTCAGCCACATCAACAAGCCTGAAGAAACCAGCAGCCACAGCTGCCCCAGCCTCACCCTCTAAACCGCCCAACTCTAGAGGATGTGAAAAGCGTAGGGCGATTGGCGCTAATGGCGAAACCTCTGTCTGCTCTCTTGCAGGATATGCAAAAATGACTCCGCGCTGGTTTGGCAAGATATTGCCGGAGCCATCGGGAAAGTCAGGTAGTGTTGGGCGCTGCTGATTACCACCGTTGCTACAGGCGCCCAGCAGCAGGATTAAAAAGGCACTAAGTAGTACACGACAGAATGACATAGCAGCCTCAGAAGGTCAGATTAATGGAAGCATTCAGCACATGTGCATCGCCATCTGCGGTCACGCCTTCACAACGCATTGCTCGCCCGTCGGCAGTAGTTCGACCATTACAGTCACCATCCGCCGCATTACGTGTTGTTGTCAGCAAAAAGTCTCTATCACGCAACAGG
>CAYYWS010000172.1:0-3877 GCA_964473955.1 uncultured Paraperlucidibaca sp.
CTGCTAACGATCCATACACCACAGTACGCGTAGTCGCCCGTGAAATACCTTCACTGGTAGGCACGCAATCATAGCCCTGAAATACCGCAATCCACGTTACGGCAATACCAAATGCAAACGCCTTAATCAGGCCATTTAGCACGTCATCATAAAAGCTGACGGCCTGCTGCATATTGGCCCAATACGAACCTTCAAAAATACCCAGCCAGTCCACACCGACCAAACGCGCACCTAAAATACCTACAGCGGTAAAAATAATCGCCAATAAAGGAAGACTGATGACGCCGGCCCAAAAGCGGGGTGCAACCACGCGACGCAAAGGGTCAACACCAATCATTTCCATGCTGGCTAACTGTTCAGTCGCCTTCATCAAGCCAATTTCAGCGGTTAATGCAGAGCCGGCACGACCAGCAAACAATAAGGCGGTCACCACCGGGCCTAACTCGCGAGTCAACGTTAGTGCCACTAAGGTTCCTAGCGCCTGCTCACTGCCGTAGGTAATTAAAATATTGTAGCCCTGCAGCCCCAGCACCATGCCGATGAATAAACCAGACACCACAATAATGATGAGTGACAACACACCCACTGAAAAAATTTGCTTTATCAGCAAGGGAATAGCTAAGCGCCAGCGTGGCCAACAAACAATGGCCTGCCATAACATCACGGCGGCCGCACCAAAGCCGCGCAAACTCATGATGGCGCCAGCACCTAAGCGCTGCACAGTGTCCTGCATAATTAACTCCTTAGGGACTCAGCCCAAGATGGCGCAGGATACTGGAAACGCACAGGGCCGTCCGCTGCACCTTCTAAAAATTGGCGAACTAAAGCTGAGTCAGAGGCACGCAACTGTTCAGGCGTACCTTCGCCAACAACCGAGCAGTTGCCTAAAATATAGATATAGTCAGCAATCGACATGGTCTCGTCGACATCGTGCGAAACAATGACCGTGGTTAAATCTAGCGCTTCACGTAATGTGCGAATTAAGCGCACCAATACACCCATTGCAATCGGATCTTGGCCAGCAAATGGCTCGTCATACATGATCAGCTCTGGATCCAAGGCAATCGCACGAGCAAGTGCAGCACGCCGCTGCATGCCGCCAGAAAGTTCTGCTGGCATCAAGCGCTTAGCTCCACGAAGCCCTACCGACTCCAGCTTCAATAGCACGATTTCTCGAATCAGGTGCTCGGGCAACTTGGTATGCGCACGAATAGGGAAGGCCACATTTTCAAATACAGACAAGTCACTAAAAAGTGCAGCTGACTGAAACAACATACCCATTTTTGCACGCAGATCGAACAAATGCTGGCGCGACAAGGTGGGCACGTCATGACCATCAACAATGACTTGACCAGTGTCTGGCCGCAATTGACCACCAATAAAACGTAACAAGGTGGTTTTACCGCAGCCCGATGGCCCCATAATAGCTGTCACTTGGCCGCGACGAATTTGCATATTAATGTTTTTAAATATCGGGCGTTCGTCGCGAGAAAAGCTTAAATCACGGATATCGACCAGTATTTTGTTGGAGTCTGTCATCAAACCTATGTTCCTTATTTGTGGCCAAAGCATAGCATTGTCCTTAATTGACCGGAAATACGACCGCTAGGACTGGTGGCAATTTACGTCATTGGCCATAATCAACCACTCATTTTTATCTACGATGACCTGCGCTATGAGCCAACATACCTTCATTAACTCCGGACAACGAGTTGTACAAACCGAAATTGATGCGTTAATCAGCTTAAAGCCGCTACTCGATGAAAGTTTTAGCCAAGCATGTCAACTGATGCTGAACTGCACCGGTCGCGTAGTCGTCACTGGTATGGGCAAGTCAGGCCATATTGGCAACAAAATTGCCGCGACACTGGCCTCTACCGGCACCCCTGCTTTTTTTATGCACCCAGGTGAGGCTAGCCATGGCGACTTGGGCATGGTGACCAGCCAAGACATCGTCATTGCTATTTCTAACTCTGGCGAAGCGCACGAAATTCTTGCCATCATCCCTGTTATTAAGCGTCTGCGCGCCAAACTCATTAGCATTACCGCCAGCGCCGACTGCAGCATGGGCCGCCATGCCGATGTAGCACTGACCATTGGTAAATCCCCCGAAGCCTGTCCTTTAGGCTTGGCACCAACCTCATCAACGACGGCCACACTCGCCTTAGGCGATGCGCTTGCCGTTGCGCTATTAGAGGCGCGTGGGTTTACTGCCGAAGATTTTGCGTTATCTCATCCTGGCGGCGCCTTAGGTCGACGACTGCTGCTGCGCGTTGATGACATCATGCATAAAGGTGAACAAGTGCCAATCGTTAAATCCGGCACCACCATTCGTGATGCATTGCTCGAAATCACTCGCAAAGGCCTAGGGATGACCACCGTTGTTAACGCTCAAGGTCAACTTATAGGCTTATTTACGGATGGTGACTTGCGCCGCACCATTGACCAAAACTTAGACATTCGCACAACTAATATTGAACAAGTAATGACACCTAATGGTCTGACGGTTCCCGCTGGCATTTTGGCTGCCGAAGCATTAGCCCGAATGGAGGCCGCACGCATTAATGGCGTCGTTGTTATTGATGACAACCACTGCCCTATCGGCGCCGTTAACATGCATGGCTTCTTACGCGCAGGAGTAGTGTGATGATTTCAGCTCGCATCAAAGAAAAAGCGCGCCATATTCGACTACTAGCACTCGATGTGGATGGTGTTCTTACCGATGGTCGTTTGTATTTTGCGGAAGATGGAAGCGAGTTAAAAACTTTCGACACTCAAGATGGTCACGGCATCAAAATGCTACAAAAAGCCGGAATCGATGTGGTTATTATTACCGGCCGCACCACACAATTGGTTGCTAAGCGTGCGCAAAATCTAGGCATCACACACTTGCTACAAGGCCGTGAAGACAAGTTGGTAGCGCTGCGTGAAATCTGTGCAGCCCTAGGCACTGATTTAGATGAGGCAGCCTATGTCGGAGACGACTGGCCAGACTTGCCAGCCATTCTGGCTTGTGGCCTAGGCATTGCCGTCAGTAATGCGCATACTGAACTTCGCGGCCGTGCCGACCATGTCACCACGCTTGCGGGCGGACGTGGTGCTGTCAGAGAAGTCTGCGACCTTATTCTGCAAGCGCAAGATCATTATGAAGATGCACTAGCGCCTTACTTGGACATTAATTAATGCAATTAAAACCACTAATTCAGCTATCACTCACGCTCATGGTTGGCGCGGGACTAGTTTATTATGGTTTGGATTTAGGTACTTCAAGTGATGATGCCGAGATGGCTCACTCAGGCCCTGTTGCCATTATCGACAATATGGATGCATGGCAAACTGACAACAATGGCAAGTTGTTACGTGAGTTTAGCGGTCAACAACTCCGTCAATTTGAAAAGCCCGAGCGTTATGAAATAGATGAGCCCAGAATAACGCTTTATCGTGATGGTAAAACTGCATGGTTTGTTCGTAGTGACTCTGCCACCAGCAGCGACCCCAAACAAGACATTAGCCTAGTTGGTAATGTACAAGCCGATCGTGATCCTCAGTTAGGCACATCACTACGGTTAAATACCAGCCGACTTAATGCCAACCCCAGTCAAGATCGTTTATTTACCGATGAGCAAGTCGTGATTACAGGACAGCAAGGCCGCATTTCCGGACGAGGCCTAGACACTGATTTAAAGGCCGGGACATTATCCCTTTCATCTGCTGTAGAGGTTAAATATGCACCGAATAACTAGTGTCGTGTATGCCGTTATTTTTGGCCTGACACTACCTGCAACGGCCAGCGCGCTACCAGCAGACCGCACGCAGCAAGTCGAAATTACGGCTAATAATGCACGCTTTGATGAGCGCGCAGGTGAAGCGGTGTACC
>CAYYWS010000173.1:0-3803 GCA_964473955.1 uncultured Paraperlucidibaca sp.
GGGTTTATTGCCAACCCGCGTAATGACATCACCGACAACAAGACCAGAGTCAGCACCAGAACCTGCGACCACTCGAATAACCAGCGCGCCACCCTCTATTTTTAAACGTGCCTTTTCACGGTCTTGTAAGTCGCGCAAGGTCATACCTAAACGAGACAAATCAGGAGTTTTGGTTGCAGCTTCAGCCACAGGCGCTACTTCTTCAGGAATTGGCTCGATTTTCACTTTCAACATTACCGGCTTGCGATCACGCACAATATTCAGTTCATAACTCTCACCAACCGTTGCACGACCAATCGCCTGAGGTAGCTCAGCAGCTAAATTAATCGGTTTGTTATCAAAACGAACAACCACATCACCCTGCTTTAAACCCGCTTTATCCGCTGGTGAGCCCGGCTCTACATTGGCAATCAAGGCACCCGCTGGACGAGGTAAGCCATAAGCATCGGCTAGATTTTTAGTCACTTCCTGAATGGCTACACCTAAGTAACCACGATTTACCCTACCTTTGTCTTGCAACTGTGCCACCACTTCCATGGCGACATCGATTGGAATGGCAAATGACACTCCCATAAAGCCACCAGAACGGCTATAAATTTGCGAATTAATGCCAATCACTTCACCGTTAGCATTAAATAGAGGCCCCCCCGAATTACCCGGATTAATGGCAACATCGGTTTGAATAAAAGGTACATATGCTTCACTCGGTAAAGCACGAGATTTAGCACTCACAATGCCAGCAGTTGCTGAGTAGTCAAAACCAAAAGGGGAGCCAATAGCTAATACCGCCTCACCTACGCGTAGCTTGCTAGGGTCGCCAATTTTTACTGCATTAATCGATTTGGCATCAATCTTTAGCAAGGCAATATCAGTACGTGGATCAGTGCCAATTACTTTTGCTTCAATTTCGCGGCGGTCATTTAAGCGCACCATGACGCTGTCAGCACCATCAATGACGTGATTATTAGTGAGCACATAACCTTGATTGCTAATAATAAATCCCGAACCAAAGGACTGTCGGGCACGAGGCGATTCTGGTTGTGTTTCTATGCCATAAAAACGACGTAATAAATCCTGAAACTCTTGATTTACGTTGTTGACTGGGCGCGAGCGTGATGTCGCACTGATGTTCACCACAGATGGACTGGTAGCTTCCACAATAGCCGCAAAATCAGTAGCCGCCATCGCTGTCGATGTACCACCCGCCAGACCAAAGCTCAATGACAACAACAACACCATGCCATGCTGACGTAATCTCATGTTTAACTCTCCCAAACCAAAAACGATGGCATAACTATCAATCGACTATAACGCCTTGCTAGTACGATGCGTAGACAACAAGGTGATAAAAAATTAACGACTTAAGCACTGCATACTAGCGCCAGAGCGGTTGGCATGCTCATACTATGCAAACTTTACACGGGTATGAAAACTTCCATGGCTGTAACCCTTGATTACGATGTTTTGATTATTGGCAGTGGCGCTGCCGGCCTGACCTTAGCGCTACGTTTGGCCAGTGACTTACGTATAGCTGTGTTATCCAAAGCTGCGCTCACTGAGGCCAACACTTATTATGCTCAGGGTGGCGTGGCCGCCGTACTGGATGCTACCGACTCCACTGCCAGCCACGTGCAAGACACACTCATTGCGGGTGCTGGCTTATGCCATGAAGACAGTGTCACCCGCACAGTTAATGGTGGTCCAGACGCCATTCGCTGGTTGATGGCCCAAGGTGTGGCTTTTACCTTAGAGGATAACTCTGACCAACCACACTTAACACGCGAAGGCGGCCACTCACATCGACGAATTATTCACGCCGATGATGCAACCGGCCGTGCTATTTCAACCACCTTGGTCGAAAAGGTTAAGGCCTGTGCCAATGTTGATTTGCTTGAAAATCGTGTTGCTGTCGACATTATCACCTCGAGCAAACTCGGCTTACGTGGTCCTAACCGTGCCGTTGGTGCCTATGTACTTAATCAGGAAAGTGGAGAAGTTGAGCTATTTCGCGCTCGCTTTGTGGCATTAGCCACAGGCGGTGCAAGTAAGGCTTACCAGTACACCAGCAACCCAGATATTGCCACCGGCGACGGCATTGCCATGGCCTGGCGCGCAGGTTGCCGAGTAGCCAACATGGAGTTTAATCAATTCCACCCCACCTGCTTATACCACCCCAAGGCCAAAAGCTTTTTAATCACGGAAGCAATGCGGGGTGAAGGCGCCCTGCTCAAGCGTCCTGATGGCTCACGATTTATGCAGGACTTTGATGAGCGGGAAGAATTAGCGCCACGGGATATTGTCGCGCGTGCTATTGACTATGAAATGAAGCGTCTAGGTATTCGTTGTGTTTATTTAGATATTAGCCATCAGCCCGCCGAATTTATTACTGCTCACTTCCCCAATATCTATCGCACCTTGATGGAATTAGGCATCGATATTACGAAAGAGGCCATTCCGGTCGTACCCGCTGCGCACTTCACGTGTGGTGGTGTTATGGTCAACGAGTCTAGTGAAACAGATATCAATCATTTATACGCTATTGGCGAGACCTCTTTCACCGGCCTTCATGGTGCTAATCGCATGGCGAGCAACTCGTTGCTGGAGTGTTTTGTTTATGCCATGGCTGCGGCTGAAGACATTCAAGCCAAACTTGCCACCAATCCAAGTGACTTCCCTAACTGCCCTGCATGGGATGAGTCGCAAGTTCGCGATCCAGATGAGGACGTAGTGATTTTGCACAACTGGGACGAGTTACGTCGTTTCATGTGGGACTACGTGGGCATTGTGCGCACTAATAAACGTCTTGAGCGTGCACTACACCGGGTGCAGTTACTGCAACAAGAAATACATGAGTTCTACAGCAACTATAAAATCTCTAGCAATTTACTCGAGTTACGAAACTTGGTGATGGTTGCTGAACTGATCATTCGCTGTGCGCTAGCTCGCAAAGAGTCGCGCGGACTGCACTACACCCTCGACTACCCCGGCTTATTAGACGAGCCAGCAGATACTATTTTAGTGCCGTAATCGATTTTGCTGCATGCCGCCAACGCAAGCTAACGCGTAGGCGGCGCCAGTCACTTTCCGGCATTTGGTCTCGCCACAAAAGCAACGACCATCGCCTAGGGCGCTGACCCTGCGCAGCACCCTTCTCCTTAAACTGCAAACACAATAAAGCACTCCAATCGCGCACTGGGCCATCTAACTCTGCTAATAACCACTCGCCGTCAGCTAACACCAAGCGCCACTCAGTTGCCGTTTGCTGCAGGCTAACTAGCTGCTGCTCGCTGTAAGGGGCTTTTATTAAGAACCACATCAGTACTGCTGCCAGCACCATGGTGATAATTTGCTGTGGCCAAGGCATAGCACTCAGCCAAACACAGCCACAGGCCAAAAAAGCAAGCAGGCAACGCCTGGTGCGCTCTAAGCGCGAAGGCCTAAGACATAACTTAGGACGCCAAACGTTTAAGGACAACATCAACAATATGCACAAATTCGGGATCATCAGGCTGCTGATAACCCATAAACCACGCTAATAAATCAACATCTTCCTGCTCAATGATACGTTTGAAAATCGCTTGATCACGCTCATCGAGTTGCAAATAATGCTGCTCCATAAACGGCTCAAATAAGACGTCCAACTCTTTTAGGCCGCGACGACATTGCCAGCGCAACTTGCGCTCGGCTTCAGTAAAAGGACGTGTCATGCTGTGACTCTCTGTTTATCGTACGATGGCGCATTATAGAACTTGTATTTGGCACAGCGCGCCCCATATTGCCAATATCAACCTTTGTTGGAGTAA
>CAYYWS010000174.1:0-3685 GCA_964473955.1 uncultured Paraperlucidibaca sp.
ACGACCATCTAACAGCTGTGACTCCACCGCACGGGCTTCATCCATGCTTAGGCTAGAGCTTAAGTAAGCGGCACGCACACCCAGTTGCAGCAAGGTCGCCACCTGATCTTGCATCAGCGAAATCAACGGCGACACCACAATAGCGGTACCTTCGCGCATCAGCGCTGGCACTTGGTAACACAGCGACTTACCACCACCGGTGGGCATTAGCACCAAGGCATCTTGGCCAGCAGCAACGGTGTTAACAATGTCTTCTTGACGGGCGCGAAACTCGGCGTAACCCCATATTTTTTGCAAAACCGCTTGGGCCTGCATATTCATACTCACTAAATCAACACCTCAAGTGTGGCAAAGCGTTCTACAATGCGCCATTCAACCGGAGAGCATCATGCACGAAATTCACGCGATAGCGAACGACACCTTAACCGCTCTGGAAACTTTTTTAGACAGCGAAGCCAATGAAAACGGTTTAGATTTTCATGGCACACATGGCTACCTCACGGCCATCACCATCGGCCCACGCGGCGGCCTGGATGAGGCCGCATTAAGCGCCCTGTTTGAAGGCCAAGCCCCCACCAAAGACGCCGCTTTTAATGCTCAACTGATTGAGCAGTTACAAGCTTGGCAAAAAAGCATACACGCAGCGCTGTATCATGGCGTGCGCTTAACCCTGCCTTGTGAGCTCATCGTTGATCATGAAGACAGCAACGAACTAAACGACTGGTGTGTCGGCTTTATGGAAGGCCTATTTCTAGACGAAGACGCTTGGTATGCCGAACACGAAGAAGACATTGCCGACATGACACTACCGATGGTGGTGTTGTCTGAGCTCATTGAAGACGAAGATCTTGCACAAATCCGCCAAGATCAGCGCATCATGAATGAAATGGCCAAACAAATTCCAGAACTTATCACCAGCCTATACTTACTCTTTCACGCACCGGCTAACGCTTAAACCTTGCCGGCTGCCGCCCGTTTCGCCGCTAGCTCTTTTTGCTTGCGGCGTTCGGCAAAGCGGTTACGTTGTGACTCGGTCAAGCTGTCATAACAGGCAGGACAGCTAATGCCATATTCGTATTTAGGAGACTCTTTATCGGCCTGAGTCACCGCACGACGACAGCCGTAACACAGCTCGGCTTCACCGATTTTTAAGCCATGGGTAACACCCACTCGTTCATCAAACACAAAACACTCACCCTGCCACAGGCTTTCACTTTCCGGCACTTCTTCTAGGTATTTTAAAATGCCACCCTTTAAGTGATAAACCTCATCAAAACCTTGTTGACGCATATAACTCGAGGCTTTTTCACAGCGAATGCCACCGGTACAAAACATTGCCACTTTTTTATGCTTAGTCGGGTCTAACTCACGACTGACATAGTCTGGAAACTCTCGGAACGTGCGCGTTTTTGGATCAAGCGCGTGCTCAAAAGTACCAATCGCCACCTCGTAATCATTACGGGTATCTAGCACTACCACGTCCGGATCACTAATTAACGCATTCCAGTCTTTAGGATCGACATACGTGCCAACCAGCTCAGTAGGGTCTACAAACGGCACACCCATGGTGACAATTTCTTTTTTCAGCTTCACCTTAAGGCGTATAAACGGATGTTTGTCGGCAAACGACTCTTTATGCTCTAACCCAGCTAAACGTGGGTCGGCACGCAGCCAAGCCAAAACGGCATCAATACCTTCACGGCTACCAGAGATAGTGCCATTAACGCCTTCTCGAGCTAATAACAATGAACCATGTACACCCTGTGCTTCACAGAATTCACGTAGCGGCTCTTGTAACTCAGCAAAGTTATCAATTCGCGCAAAATGATATAGCGCAGCAATAACAATAGACTCACTACTCACTCTTACTGCCTCCACGACAGGCGGGACTCATCGGTGCCGCTTGCACATTTTCCCATTCTTCAGCGGTGTATAAATGCATAGCCAAGGCATGCAGCCCGCTCGACAACTCAGACTGACACAGACCATAAACTAGTTGATGACGCGCCACAGGGCGCTTACCGGCGAAGGCATTAGACACCAGCACCAACTTAAAATGAGTGTCGGTGCCGGGGCCTGCATGCTGATGTGATTCGTTCAGTAGCTCAATATGGCTAGGTGTCAGCGCTTCATTAAGCACTGACAACAAACGTGCCTGACGTGACATGTCACTCTCTCCACCGGTGTTAAGGGCGGCGATTATAAACTGGTCTGGTCGCTCACTAGCACTTTTTCGCCAGAACTGGATAACAGCGTACCGACAACCATGCCGATAATGGCTGCCAGCAAGCCGGCCAACTGCGCTGGCCAAATGCTATCAGCGGCAAAATAATTCATCGCCTGCCAAGTAATCACACCAAATGCCATTGATGTCAGTGCACCAATACGATTGGCCCGATGCCAGTACACACCGGCGGCTAATGGCACAAATGCTGCCACCAAGGTTACGGTATAGGCCTCTTCCACCATTTCAAAAATGCTGGATTCGGACTGAATGGCAAACCACGCAATAAAAATACCAAAGACCAAAACAATCAAGCGTAGCGACCACAAGAATTGCTTATCGGTTTGCTGACCTAAAAACGGTTTAATTAAGTTTTCAGTAAACACCGTTGAGGGTGCCAGCAAAGTGCCAGATGCCGTCGACATAATGGCAGACAGCAAAGCGCCGAAAAACAACACCTGCAAAATCATCGGGAAGTCTGCTTGCATAAACGTAGGCAGCACTTGCTGGGTATCCACGGCCATGACGCGATCAACCAGACCCGGATCAATGACCACGGCGGCATAAGTAATAAACAGCGGCACCATGCAAAACACTAAATAACCGACACCACCTAACACCGAACCGGCCACCGCAATGTTTTCATTTTTTGATGAGTTCATGCGCTGAAAAACATCTTGCTGTGGAATCGAGCCCAAGGCCAAGGTCACAAAAGCACCCACAAAGGCCAAAATAGACGCCAAACTCCACTCCGGCCAAAAGCCGGACAACTTTCCTGCAGCATCAGCATGCGCGATGACCACATCAGCACCACCGGCTTTATCCGCTACCACCCACGCAATCACCAACAAGCTCAGAATGATGATGATCATTTGCACAAAGCTGGTTAACGCCACCGACCACATACCACCAAACATGGTGTAAAAAATAACAATAGCGGCACCAATCATGATGCCTTGCTCATGAGTGATAACACCGCCACTCAAGCTGGCAAACACGACACCCAGCGCAATAAACTGCGCTGAAACCCAACCCATATAAGAAATCATAATGGCCACTGAGGTAATGACTTCAGCTTCGCGACCAAAACGCTGGCGATAGAAGTCACCAATTGTGAGCAGGTTGCGCCGATATAGGGCACGAGCAAAGAAAATACCGGCAAAAATCAAACAAAAGGCCGCACCAAAAGGGTCGGCGACAATGCCGCCAATACCTTCTTCCAAAAATACTGGTGGTGCGCCCAAAATGGCCTCACTACCAAACCACGTGGCAAACATGGTGGCAGTCACAATGCTTAACGGCAGGCTGCGGCCAGCAGAGACAAAGTCCCGCGAGTTTTTCACACGCAAGGTGGCCAACAAACCAATACTGATGGACATCAAGAGGTATAAAAACACAAAGGTATTGAGCACGGATTTGCCCCCACTATTGAATGGCGAAATGCTAGCAGCGAAAGCCTAA
>CAYYWS010000175.1:0-3576 GCA_964473955.1 uncultured Paraperlucidibaca sp.
CAGCAAACTCGCTTGGATTTGGCACAGGCTTATATTGAAATGAAGTTAGATGACAGCGCTCGTCATTTACTTAACGTGGTAGCTGAACAAGGCAATGAAGCTCAGCGTGAAACCGCAAGAGCACTTTTGGCCAAATTGGGTTGAGGTGATTTTGCAGCGTTATGCTTTTGCGGTTGAGTTTGATGGTCGTGCTTACAAAGGATGGCAAACGCAGCAGGCGGGTGTCATTAGTGTGCAAGAAACACTAGAACAAGCCATTAGCCGTGTGGCAAATCACCCTGTTGCAGTGCACGGCGCCGGAAGAACCGATGCTGGTGTGCATGCTGCTGGCATGATCGCTCATTTTGATAGTCCGGCGCCGCGCACCATTCGCAATTGGTTGATGGGTATTAACTCCTGTTTGCCAGAATCGATTTGCTTGCGTTGGATACAGCCTGTTGATGACAGCTTTCATGCTCGTTTTAAGGCAACGTCGCGGCGCTACAACTACATTATTTATAATCATCCTGTACGCTCCAGTCTGCTTGCTGGCCGCGCCACTTGGCATTATCACCCACTTAATGTTGGTGATATGGCGTTAGCGGCAGCATCGTTGGTAGGTGTGCATGACTTTAATGCCTATCGTTCAGTGGCCTGTCAGTCCAATCGCCCTGTCCGAGATGTACATTTTTTGCATGTTGAGCAGCAAGGGCCATTAATTCGTTTAGATATTCAGGCCGATGGTTTTTTGCATCATATGGTGCGAAACATTGCCGGGGTGCTGCTGGCAATTGGTGAGGGCAAAGCGTCTGTGTCGTGGGCAGCTGAGGTGTTGGCAGGGCGTGATCGTACATTGGGGGGGGTTACTGCATCACCTGATGGCCTTTACTTTGTACATGCTGGTTATGATTTGCCCGGTGTGTCTTTGCCAAGTGAGGTATTAGGTCCGTCGTGGTTGGCTGCGTGGCCATTAAGCAAAGATTGTCGACGCTAAGGATGAATGGCATTGTATTATTTTGCGTTATGCTTCGATAATCACCGTCAATAATAAAAGTAAGGTTGGAGCCTACTATGGGTCGTTTCTTGTCAATATTGCTGCTTTCCGCTTCCTTTGTTTCTGGCTCGGTTTGGGCTGCCACCATCGGTCAAGTGTCTGCATATTCCTCGGCAAACAAGCCTTTGCGCATGGATATTGAGTTAGTTGATCTGCAGGGTGTTCGTATTAATGATGTCTTAATGCGCGTGGCTGACGAGATTGACCATGAGCGCTTTGGTTTGCAGCGTCCAGCATGGGCGGATGGCTCCTTTGCTCGGGTACTGAATAAGGACAGCGATAGTTTTGTTGCACGGTTAAGCTCTACTCGTGCAGTGTCGGACAGCAATGTAGATTTTGTGGTGGAGCTGCGTGCGGGGAGTGCAGTGACTTGGCATAAAGTTTCAGCCAGCCTTGGCTCCGGCAGCCCACTCGTTGCGGCACCAGTAGAGCCTAAGCCGGTTGCTCCTAAACCAGCCGCCCCCAAGCCAGTAGCGACAACAGTTGTAGCACCTCAGCCAATTGTTGAGCAGCCTGCACCTGCTCCAGTGGCGCCAGAGCCCGCGCCCGCACCTGAGGCAGCGCAGTTTGCTGACGAAGCATTCATTGCTGATGATATGGCTACAGCTGATGACGCAGGACTTGATGATACATCCTTTGCTACTGAGTCAGACATGATGACCGAGCCTGCCTTTGATGAGTCCAGTGCCATTGTCGATACATCAGATATGACGGCCACTGAAACTACTGGAACAGACGCTGAGTCGAAGCTAAAGCCACATCAATATTTCAACCGTGTTTTAATTTTATTCTTTATTCTGTGTTTTGCGATTGCCGGTTTGATTGGCAAGGTTGTGAAGAAAGTTCGTAAGTCATAGTCACAGTTGAACAAACGCCAACAACGGCTGTAACTAGCTGTTGTTGGCGTTTTCTTTTGCTACACTTAAATCCTTCTAGTACTGGCGGAATATAGACTTTGTCCACTCGTGACCTATCACGCACCCGTGTCAAGATTTGCGGCATTACTCGTCTGGTTGATGTTGATGCAGCGGTGAGCGCCGGTGCTGATGCCTTAGGTTTTGTGTTCTACGCGCCAAGTCCTCGTGCAGTGACTGCAGAGCAAGCATTGCCTTTAGTGATGGCCACTTCACCTTTTGTTAGTAGCGTGGGCTTGTTTGTTGATGCCGATGCCGAGTATGTGCGTAGTGTGTTGGCGCTGTTGCCGTTGTCTCTGCTGCAATTTCATGGTGATGAAGACAATAGTTATTGCGCCAGTTTTGGTCGCCCTTGGATAAAAGCTTTACGTGTTCGTCCCGAAGATGATGTCGCTACGCGTATGTTGGCGTGGCCTGATGCCCACGGCTTTCTGCTGGATGCATGGCATCCATCTGCGCCTGGTGGCACTGGGCATCAGTTTAATTGGCAGCAAGTGCCACAGTATTCGGCTAAACCTGTGATTTTGGCAGGTGGGTTAACGGCTGAAAATGTGGGGCAAGCAATTCGTAGTACCAAACCGTTTGCTGTTGATGTAAGCGGCGGTGTTGAACAAGCACATGGCATTAAAGATGCCGATAAAATTAATGCATTTATGGCAGGAGTTCGCTCACTATGACACACGCCCGAACCCCCGCAGACGCTAGTGCGGTTGATTACGCCCAGTTTCCAGATGCTCGTGGCCGCTTTGGTCGTCATGGCGGGCGCTTTGTCTCAGAAACCTTGATGGCAGCGTTAGATGACTTGGATCAGCTCTACGCAAAGCTAAAAAACGACCCTGATTTTTTGGCGGAATTTGATCATGATTTGGCGCAGTACGTAGGTCGTCCTTCACCGTTGTATCTGGCTGAGCGCTGGACACGTGAGCTCGGTGGCGCGCAAATTTACTTAAAGCGTGAAGATTTAAATCACACTGGTGCGCACAAGATCAACAACACCATTGGTCAAGCTTTGCTGGCTAAGCTCTCGGGTAAAACACGCATCATTGCGGAAACTGGTGCTGGCCAGCATGGTGTGGCGACTGCCACAATTGCTGCACGTTTGGGCATGGAGTGTGTGGTCTATATGGGCGCCGAAGACGTACAACGTCAGGCCGCTAATGTTTATCGCATGAAGTTACTCGGTGCAACTGTAGTGCCGGTCACCTCAGGCTCAAAAACACTGAAAGACGCACTGAATGAAGCTATGCGTGATTGGGTAACCAATGTCGATAACACTTTCTACATTATTGGTACTGTTGCTGGTCCTCATCCTTATCCAATGTTGGTGCGTGACTTCCAATCGGTTATTGGTCGTGAGGCGCGTCGCCAATGTTTAGCGCAGGCCGGTAAGTTGCCAGATGCTTTAGTCGCTTGTGTTGGTGGCGGTTCCAATGCCATTGGTTTGTTCCACCCATTCTTAGCCGACGAATCCGTCGAGATGTTTGGTGTTGAAGCGGCAGGTCATGGCATTGCAGCGGGTGCTGGCCAACATTCCGCACCATTAAATGCGGGCCGAGCCGGTGTATTACATGGCAACCGTACTTATCTGATGAGTGATGACGACGGTCAAATCATTGAAACGCACTCAGT
>CAYYWS010000176.1:0-3478 GCA_964473955.1 uncultured Paraperlucidibaca sp.
CTTAATGGCGCTGCTTGATCCAAGAACTGGCGTGCAAAAGCAATTACTTTGTTGCCGCGGACCGGGTTGTAGCCCTTACCTTTCTCGGCACCACCTTCGTCAGAAATAGCATCTGTGCCATATAAAGCATCATATAAAGAACCCCAACGAGCATTTGCTGCGTTTAAGGCATAACGTGCATTTTTAACTGGCACAACCAACTGTGGGCCAGCAATGTGAGCAATTTCGTCATCAACGTTTTCTGGGCTAACGGCAAAATCAGGGCCTTCTGGCACTAAGTAACCAATTTCGGTCAAAAACGCTTTGTAAGCAGTAAAGTCGGCCTTTGGATTAGCACGATGCCAGGCATCAATTTGCGCCTGAATTTCATCGCGCTTAGCCAGCAACGCCTTATTCTTTGGCACGAGGTCAGCCATGATCTGTTCAAACTGAGCCCAAAAATGTTCTGGCGAAACGCCGGTGCCCGGTGCCACTTCATTATTTACCAAGTCATAAAGTGACTTAGCAATTTCAAGTTCACCGATTTTGATGCGCTGATCAGTCATGTATTTAAGCCTCATTGCGATGTTTTCAAAAAAGTGGGCGTAGTCTAGCGAAAAGTTTTGACTCGGTCATTCTCGATCGCGCAATCGTGTGCGTCGACGAGATAAACGTTCAGCTTCTGCCGTGGCCTCTTGCTCGGTAATTTGGCGAGCAACATAACTAATTAGTTGCCGTAACCAGCGATGCGCCGGGCTGTGGTGTAGTAATGGCCCCCAAGCCATTTTTAATTCGAACTCAGGAATAAAAAATGGTGGCTCTTTAATCACTAACTGTGGGTGGTCGGCTTGCAAACGCGCAATGCGGCTAGGCAAGGTCGCAATTAAGTCGGCTTTATGAGCCACTAACGCAGGCATTTGGTAGTGACGAGTGTATATAGTGATACGACGCTTTTGACCAATGCGACCAAGCGCTGCATCAATTTGACCTAAACCGCCACGATCTGGCGAGATGCCAAAGCCGATCCCCATACCGGTTTTAGAGACCCAAATATGTTGCGACTCAAGATAAGTCTTCAAATTAAAGCGCATGGCGGCTGGATTATGTCGATTCAGCAAACATGAGAAGCTATCTGTCCATAATGTAACTTGGTGAAACGACTGCGGGATTTCATTAAAGCGATTAATTGCTAAGTCAACTTTGCCCTGCTCAATATCCTGCACACTCACATCGGATGGTGTCAGGAAGTCCAGCACCACATCTGGCGCTTCGGAGCGTAATGCTTTCACCAAAGCCGGCACTAGTGTGGCTTCAGCGTAATCTGATGACATAATGCGAAACACACGTTTTGAAGCCAGTGGCCTAAACTCCTGTCTAGGCTCTAAAATATCGGTTACCTGCGATAAGGCTTGGCGAATGCGTGGGGCTAACTCAATAGCGCGCTCTGTTGGCGTCATGCCGTGGCTGGCACGTATTAATAGTGGGTCATTAAATAGCTCACGTAGGCGTTTTAAGCCATTTGACATAGCCGGCTGGGTAATGCCGAGCTGCTCAGCTGCCCGCGTCACATTTTGCTCACGCAGCAAAACGTCTAAGTAGACTAATAGATTTAGATCAATACGCTCAAGATTCATGGCGTGAATACCCGCAATAACAAACATAGATTTGGAAAATTATGCCACAAACCGTACACTGCGATGGCTTAAAAACTAAAGCTTAGTCTTTAGTACCATTTATCAAACCCTGTGATAGGAACTGCCATGACCACATATACATCAGCAATTGATGCTGTTCGTGCTCTAAAAGCCAAGTTTGGTGACACTTGGAGCGCCATCAGCCCAGAAGATGCAGCTCGCATGCAAATGCAAAACCGCTTCAAAACCGGTCTCGACATCGCTAAGTACACTGCGGCCATCATGCGTAAAGACATGGCTGAGTACGATGCTGATACCAGCAAGTACACTCAATCACTGGGTTGCTGGCACGGTTTTGTTGGCCAACAAAAAATGATTGCCAACAAAAAATACTTCGGCACCACCAGCAAAAAGTACCTGTACCTGTCTGGTTGGATGGTTGCAGCACTGCGTTCAGAGTTTGGTCCTTTGCCTGACCAGTCCATGCACGAAAAAACATCGGTTCCAGCCCTGATCGAAGAGCTGTACACCTTCTTGCGTCAAGCCGATGCTAAAGAACTGAACGACCTGTTCCGTAACTTGAAAAAAGCTCAAGATGCTGGCGACACAGCTAAAGCGGCGGCAATCGAAGATCAAATCAACAACTTCGAAACCCACATTGTGCCAATCATTGCTGACATCGACGCTGGTTTCGGTAACGAAGAAGCCACCTACTTGTTGACCAAGAAAATGATTGAAGCCGGCGCTTGCTGTATTCAAATCGAAAACCAAGTATCTGACGCTAAGCAGTGCGGTCACCAAGCAGGTAAAGTGACTGTTCCACACGAAGATTTCTTGGCTAAGATCAATGCTGTTCGTTATGCATTCTTAGAACTCGGCGTTGAAGACGGCGTAATTGTTGCCCGTACCGACTCTGAAGGTGCTGATCTGACGCAAAAAATCCCTGTTTCTAACGAACCAGGTGATTTGGCTTCTCAGTACATCAGCTACTTAGATACTCAAGAAATTGATATCTCTGAAGCTAAAGATGACGAAATCCTGATCAAGCGTGATGGCAAGCTGCACCGTCCTAAGCGTTTGGCTTCTGGCTTGTTCCAGTTCCGTGAAGGCACTCAGATCGATCGCGTTGTGCTCGACTGCGTTACTTCTTTGCAGAACGGCGCTGACCTGCTCTGGATTGAAACACCAACACCAAACGTGGCAGAAATTGCTCACATGGTTAACCGTGTTAAAGAAATCGTTCCAAATGCTAAGCTGGTTTACAACAACAGCCCATCATTCAACTGGACTTTGAACTTCCGTCAACAAGCTTATGACCGTTTTGTTGCTGAAGGCAAAGACGTGTCTGCTTATGACCGCGCCAAGCTGATGAGCAAAGAGTACGACGATACTGAATTGGCTAAAGAAGCTGATGAAAAAATCCGTACATTCCAAGCTGATGCAGCTCGTGAAGCCGGTGTGTTCCACCACTTGATCACACTGCCTACATACCACACCACAGCGCTGCACATGCATGAGCTGTCGAAAGGTTATTTCGGCGACCAAGGCATGTTGGCTTACGTGGCTGGCGTTCAGCGTAAAGAAATCCGTGAAGGCGTTGCTTGCGTTAAGCACCAAGCCATGGCGGGTTCAGACATTGGCGACGATCACAAAGAGATCTTTGCTGGTGAACAAGCGCTGAAAGCAGGTGATGACAGCAAAAACACAATGAACCAGTTCCAAGGCTAATTTGGATCTGTCATTGTAAAAAAAGGCCCGCTTTATGCGGGCCTTTTTTATTAAAGCTGATTTATGTTGCTTAAATACAGCTCCGCTTGATCAATCACCGCCCCCCTATCCTCTGGTTTTCTTTGTTGCCAATTTTT
>CAYYWS010000177.1:0-3477 GCA_964473955.1 uncultured Paraperlucidibaca sp.
CCGATGAAATGACTACTTTCTTGAAGCGTCAGCAGGATTTGCAGAGCGCCAAAGAATCGGCGCTACCGGTTTATACCGAGCGATTTCGTCTGCAACATGCGATAGCGGCAGAGATGGTGACATTGCTTTCAGCATCAACGCCATCTGCAGAGCGCTGGTTAGGTCCGCGTGGGCGTATTGATGTTGATGTGCGCGGCAACGCGCTGTTGTTGACCGACAATGATGTGCGGCGGCAGCGCCTGTTAGACCTGCTTCGTGTGTTAGATCAGCCCGCTCGGCAGGTAATGGTGGAAACGCGTTTGGCGGCGATTAGTGCCGGCGATGGTGTGTCGATTGGTTTTCGTTGGCGTGCTTTAAAAAATCGTTTAACGATGACAACTCCATTGGCTGTGCTTGGCAGTGAGGTAAGTACATTTAGTTATGGTGTGCTTAATGTGTCTGGCCTGACCTTAGATGCAGAGCTAAGCGCGTTGGCGTCGGAAGGGTCGGCTGAAATTATTGCTAGACCCAGTGTGATGACTTCAGAGCATCAAAAAGCACGTATTTCATCGGGCCAACAGATTCCTTACCAAGAAACCACACATAGTGGTGCAACGACCACGCGCTTTGTGAATGCCGAGTTAAGCCTAGAGGTTGTGCCAACCATCACGGGTGAAGGCCAAATTAATATGGCGCTTGAGCTTAGTCATGATAATGCTGGAGAGATTCAGCCAAATGGTGCACGTGCCATCGATACCAACCGATTAAGCACAAAAGTGACTATTGGTGATGGGCAAACACTGGTTCTGGGCGGAATATTTCGTCAACAGGATTCACGCAGCGTGAGTCGCGTGCCAATTCTAGGTAATATCCCTATTCTTGGCCGCCTGTTTCGTCGTGACGTGCAACGTAGTGATAAACAGGAATTATTGATCTTTGTGACGCCGCGTGTGGTGAAAAATGATGAGATGGCGTCAACGCCGGAATCGACCGAGCAAGACCATTGAAAAACCGGCAATTAAGAATATTTTCTTAGTTGGGCCAATGGGTGCCGGCAAAACCACCATTGGTCGTCAATTGGCGGATATTTTGCAGTGGGAATTTATCGATTCAGACCATGAAATCGAAGCACGCACGGGCGCAGATATCCCGTGGATTTTTGATATTGAGGGCGAGCTGGGTTTTCGTCAGCGCGAAGAGGCGGTTATTGATGCATTAACGCAGCGCGAAGGCATAGTTTTAGCAACTGGTGGTGGTGCGGTGTTGCGTGAAAGCAACCGACGTCATTTGCATGAGCGTGGCACGGTTATTTATTTGGAAACTTCTGTGGATCGCTCATTAGAACGAACTGCGCGAGATCATCATCGTCCGTTATTACAAACCGATGATCCGCGTGCGCGCTTAACGGAGTTGCTGCGTCAGCGTGACCCGCTCTACCGCGAAGTCGCACATCATGTCATGACTACGGAGCGCACGAGTGCGCGTGAAGTCGCTTGGCATTTGCTGCAGGCATTGGGCCTGCGCTAAGGAGAAAGAGTAGACATGCAGCGTTTAGAAGTGGCTTTAGGGGACCGCAGTTACCCGATTTATATTGGCCATTCGTTATTGGCGAGTAAGGATTTGCTGCGTGAGCACATCCGCGGCAAGCAGGTGTTGTTGGTGAGTAATACCACAGTGGCACCTTTGTATGCTGAAAGCCTTTTGAGTCATATGCGTGCTGCAGGTTTTACCGTTGTTGAAGCGATTTTGCCGGATGGTGAATCGTTTAAAGACTGGCAGCATTTAAACCAAATTTTTGATGTTTTGCTGCGTGCTCGTTTTGGCCGTCGCGCTACCTTGGTTGCCTTGGGGGGTGGTGTCATTGGTGATATGACGGGCTTTGCAGCAGCCTGTTATCAGCGTGGTGTTGATTTTATTCAAGTGCCAACCACCTTGCTGTCGCAAGTGGACTCATCGGTGGGCGGTAAAACTGGTATTAATCACCCGCTAGGTAAAAACATGATCGGCGCGTTTAAGCAGCCTTTAGCCGTTGTCATTGATACCGCTGTACTGAACACCCTGCCAGCACGCGAGTTTTCTGCCGGTATGGCGGAAGTTATTAAATATGGCCTAATTCAAGATGCTGAGTTTTTAGCTTGGTTAGAGGCCCATATGGATGGTTTGATGGCGCGAGACCCCGCCTTGCTGGCTGAAGCCATACGCCGTTCCTGCGAAAATAAAGCCAAAGTTGTGGCAGCGGATGAGCTGGAGCAGCTGGATGTCCGAGCCTTGTTAAACTTAGGTCACACCTTTGGTCATGCCATCGAAACAGGGATGGGGTATGGTAGTTGGCTACATGGTGAAGCAGTAGCTGTGGGCATGTTAATGGCAGCTGACTTATCGTGGCGCTTGGGCTGGTTAAGTCAGGCTGATGTTGGTCGAGTAAAAGTGCTGTTGCAGCGTGCGGATTTGCCTGTGGTGCCGCCGACCATGTCAGCTGAAAACTTTTTGCATCACATGGCGGTGGACAAAAAAAATGTTGATGGCAAATTGCGCTTGGTGTTGCTGCGTGCACTTGGGCAAGCCGTAGTCAGTGATGATGCCAATCAACAGCTGTTGTTGGCGACCTTAAATGCAGGAGACGGCTTGGGGCAGCATGATGCGAGTGAGGGCGTAGAAAATGGGTAATGGTCGCCGCATGCAACTAAAGTTAGCCATGATCTTCATTGTGGCTTTTGTGCTGTTGTTAATTTTATTGGCGTTGTCAGCACCAACCCCTCAACATTTTAAAGAGCGCGTGTTAGTCGGACTAATGCAGGCTAATACGAACTTACTTGATGATGACTTTGGTGGCTTCCCTGATTTGGTCAAAGACACCGGCGGCGCTCAACCTGTGCCGTATAGTCCAGACTGGCTGCCGCACCCACAATTTCGTGACTCCAATTGGTTGTTGGCACGAACGCCCGTGCTTTATACCTTGCAAGTCGGTGTCTTCTCTTCGCAGGATGGCATCAAAAACTTGTTAGCGGAGCGTACGGACAGTGATCGTTTTGCCTTTGTGCATGTGCGCGACCCGGCATATCGTGAAGAGCCTTTGGTGCCAATGATTGTGGGCGGGGAGCTGGTGCCGAGCACTCGGCCCGAACCGCCCAAGCGTTATATTTTGACCTTTGGCGAGTTTGAGTCTGTTGCGGATGCACAAGCAGCAGCGGAAGCGCTAATGGGGTTGCCGGGGCGCCCAGTGGTGCGTAGTTGGGACTTGTTGCAGGCGCTACATGTGCCTAAGCGCGCAGCACCACCAGTGGAAGTTATAGACGTTGTTCGGCCTGGTGCGGAGGTTCAGCAGGTTCGTCCAGCAGAACTAGATAGTGTGGGTGCCGACCCAGATGCTGCAGAACCCGAGGGGCGAACAGTGCCTGTGCTGTCATTACCATTTCGATAGTGGACAGCTGTTTAGATTGAATATTTGAGCAAAAGACGCTTTTCACCTACTATACGCGTCCCTTTTTGTGGCCTTTT
>CAYYWS010000178.1:0-3472 GCA_964473955.1 uncultured Paraperlucidibaca sp.
CCTCGAAGGCGCATAAAGCTGGTCGCAATGTCTTCGGCTTTGCCCGGATACTCCCATGGCAATCGATCACCATGATGGGAGTGGAGTCGCATGATTGGCTGAAATGTTCCAAATTGAATCCAGCGGACATACATGTCATCAGGCAAATGTTGACCGGTATTGAGCATATTGTTGCAGGGGAAGCCAGGAAGTGGTTCGCCTAAAAAGCTTCCAATATCGTGTGAGACATAGGGTAAGCCAATATTGCCCTCAGCTGCAGTCATCTCCGCTTGTGCGGCCATGAGCGCCCAAGTTGAGCAAGTGTCTCCAGTGAAGTGAATGCTGTAACGATGTTCTGCGAAAGCCCCTAATCCATTGTTATCAACACCACCTTTACCATTCTGAAAAGAGCCACCTATACGAGAAAACGCCGGCCAACGTGAGCCCATTTTTTCATGTTGTTTGGCATAACCACGGTTAATCCAAGTATCAGCAGTAAGTCCTGGCGCCTCTGCTCTTGAACCTTCACAGCACCAATCTAACCACCAAAAATCTATACCCGAGGTTTCAATTGGTTTGTGAAGATCAAAGTAGGCTTTGTATTGCTCAGGCTTGGTCCAATCAAATACATAACAAGGTGTGGATGGATCGGCTTGTAATACGGTGCAAGGCAGGTCGGCATCATCACGCATGAGTGGACCCGTTTTAGCAAAAGTCTCTGGATACGCTGGATCTGATCCCGCAATGGATGGGTGAACATTTAAGCCAATATCGATTCCTTGTGCATGCATCCAACTGACAAACTCACTTGGGTCTGGGAAGATTTTTCGATTCCAATCCCAGCCATTCCATGAGCAGGCATCATTAATCGGAGCGCGAATAACGAGATTCCAAATAGTACAGCCCAGTTGATTGTGTACTCGTTTCCAGTCGGTATCGATCGAAATGGTGTCCAAAGGCACGTCATACTTTTGAAAATCAAGTACCTGCTGTTTCCACTCATCGGCGGTATAAGCCCACCATTTTGAAAACCAAACGCCTAATGCCTTTTTGGGCAGTAGTGGGGCAGATCCCGTTAACGTTCTAAGGTCAGACAGGCCTTGCACGTAGTTCTGACCATAACCAAAGAAGTAACCATCCTGATAGCTTGTACCAAGTGTTGGGCGCACCTCAAATCCGGCAGCGGTGTCGGTTAATAAAACGGTATTAGTGTCATTCAATAAGTACCAGCCCGCGCGGCTCAAGACACCTTCATGTAAAGGCTGAGGGTCTTTTTCATTATCTAAGCCTCGTCGCCAGCCACCGAGATTGCCTGGCTGTGGTTTAAATGACCAATCTGGCCTTGCTTCAACATCAGTCGGGCCAGATTGGAGTTCTATCCAAAGATTGCTTGCATTAAATGAGCCTGAGTTGACTTGATAGTGCAGGGTAAGCTGTTCTGTCTGGATAATTCGAACCCCGTTGACTGTTCGGGTTTGGTACTCATTTGATGCAGGTGGGCGGACTGCAACTGTCTGTGTTGGTCGATCTTCAAAGCGGCCAGTTTCATCATATTCCATACGAATAAGCGTAGGACTAATGACAGTAAATCGCGCATTGCCTTCTTGAATGCTGCGCGCTGCAACGTGAGTGTCTTCATTTTTAGCGTCAGAGAACGAGCACGCGACCAGCATCATGGTGAGTACGAGCGTAATAAGCTTAGCCATAACAGTGTCCATAGTTATTGTTATTAATGAGTTATGAATAAATTGAGATCGATACATTCCGCCATGGCTAAATAACCTGCTGGGCTAGGGTGAAGATTGTCACCACTATTGAACTCATCAGCTAAATAACCTGGATTTTGTGGATCCACTAAACATTGATCAAAGTCGACAATGCCATCGCTTAATGTTTGTGTTCTGATCCAAGCGTTGACAGCATCACGAGACCTTCTGGCTTCAGCACTGCCGTGCAAAATACCAATGGGTGGTGGCAGGTCTTTTAAAACGGTACCTTCGGCAGGAGGAATAGTGCCGAGAATCAGTTTTACATTGGCCTGATGGGCTCGTTTTATGAGTGATTTATAACCGGCAATCAGGTCTTCGGGCGTAATGAACCGACCCAACTTAGGGTTACCAAGATCGTTTGTTCCAATCATCAGCAAAACATGGCTTAGACCGGTGACAGTTAAGACGTCATGATCAAAGCGCTTTAATAAGCTGGCACCAAACTGTGGCAACAACGCATCGTTGATGAGCTCATTACCTCCAATACCTGCATTGGCAACAGTAAACGGTAATTTGGCTTCTATTATTCGTCGCTGTAAATGGTTTGGATAGCGCTGATCGCTTGATGTCATGGGCGATGTAAGGCCGTTCAGTATCTGAGTTGTTGAACCTGAGCCATCTGTAATGGAGTCACCCACGGTGACAATGGTACTAACGCTTTTGGGTGCTGCCACTTCTAAGGCTTCAATGGCTAAAAAATTACTGGTGTAGCCATCAGGCACGGCAAAAAATGGGGTGGCACTGGGGTCGTTTGTGAAGTCTCCCGGAGTACTCATAAACAGTATTTCGTTTGCAGTCAGGTGACGGGTGACTTGAGGTGTAAATGTGGGGGCATAAAAGCTAATCCCGACTCGCTCAAAGGCTTGCACAGGGTAGTTAATGGTATCGCTAACAGCAGACTCACCAGCAGGGATGGTAATTTTTGATTTTCCAGCAAAGGTGAGTAGGCATTGAGTGTTTGGTTGAAGCTCAGCTTTGCCGGGAGTGACCTCTTTGGCGATATGAATGTTTTCTAGCGTAACGGGTAAGTTTGAATAATGGTTTGAAAGTCGAAGTCTAATGCGATCGCCGTCTAGGTGTGGTGCAAAAAACTGTCGCACCGTTAATGTGGTAATCGGGTGTGTGATTAATGCATCACTGGGTGCTGTTCGCCAGCTTGTGACCATGTGTTGGTTTGTTGGCAGTTTAGTGCTCAGGCTGCAGTGTTTAGTGTCGTCAGACTTTAACGCTTGTGTTGAAGATCTTGTGGCGGAGAGGTCGTTGTCAGTACCGCAGGCCAACAAAGTTAAGGCGAGTAGGGGTGTACAAAGCAGTCTTTGAAAGCAGATCACGATTCCCCCTAAGGCAAGACGCCAATATTTATTGTTTTGACCACAGCACTCATTTTTCTTTTATCATGAACCGCTCAGTGTCAGATACTACATCTGACCCTTTGTGGTGTCAAATAAGGTCACAAGGAGAAAAAAAATTACAAACACAACGCAACAGAAGACGGATGAAGCGCCAAGAAATGTACGCAAATATGGCGGTAAAGATGGCTTGGCCCGTCAACAAGAACGCAAGGCTAAGTTGCTGGCAGCTGGCATTAAACTGATAGGTCGGGAGGGTTTTAGCGCTACCAGTATTGATGCAATTTGTGCTGAAGCAGGTTTAACTAAGCGATATTTTTATGAGTCTTATGAAAGTACCAATGTGTTGTTACTTGAGGCATATCAAGCAGTCAT
>CAYYWS010000179.1:0-3431 GCA_964473955.1 uncultured Paraperlucidibaca sp.
GAGCCTGCTGCCGATGCTGCTAAACGACTACCGGCGACAACAGAAGCTCTAGCAATCGAAAAACGACGCTCGAAAGAGCCTGTTTTTAGGCGAGAGAGGCGGTCATCAGACATAAATCGTTTCCTTGGCAGCAGCGGTGTTGCTGAGTAGTTTACTGTATCTCAGTGTAATCGTTGCCAGTGATCGTCATCTTGGCGAACACGTCCTTCTTCAGCGAGCTTTATGAGGTGGGCTAACAGACTGAAGCGCGCGACTGGATGCAGCCATGGCTGCACATCGTCGTAGACCGTCTCTACCAGTTGCATCAATGTTTGCTGGCTACCGATGGTAAAGCGCTCAAGCACTTTATTTTCACGTTGTAAGCGGTGAGTGATAGTGCCGCGAATAACGTCATGAGCTGCCACCATGGCTTTACCATGACCCGGTAAAATCACCTCAATAGCTAATGTTAATAGCTTCTCTAATGAAGCTAAGTAGTCGGCTAAACGCCCGTGTGGAGGAATGATCACCACGGTGGAGCCTTGAATTAAGTGGTCACCAGTAATCAGCCAACCTTCGTGCGGGCAGTAAAAGCAGAGGTGATTTTCGACATGGCCCGGCGTGGCGACAACATGTAAGGGCCAGCCCAAACCCAACCACTGCTGTTGGTCTGTCAGTATTTCATCAATGACGGTGTCGCGATCTTGGCTAGGATCATTGGCCAACGGTGGGCAGCCTAAAATACGTGCGCCGGTAATAGCAACCAAGGCACCGCTGCCGGGTGAGTGATCGCGATGGGTATGGGTCAGCAAAATAAACTTAAGTGGTTTACCTGTTTCAGCAACAGCGGCCAAGAGCGCATCACGATGTACCGCATCATCGGGGCCAGGATCCAAAATCGCACAGCAGTCATTACCGATCAGTACATAACTATTGGTACCTGGACCTGTCATTAGGCCGGGGTTGGCAGCAGTGACTCGCCATACCGCGGCACTTAATTTGACCGTGCTTTCAGCGCTAATTTCAAGCGTCGGCCACTGGGCCAGCGTTAGGGTTAACAAGTCAGTCAAACCAAACTCCAAGTTTTGTGGGTGCGCCAAAACGCTCAGCTCCATATACTAGCGTTAATTATTTAGCTTGGTTAGTCAGGGAGTACTTATGTTATCGGTTGTCTCGCCCGCAAAAACCTTAGATTACGAGTCGCCTTTGCCGGAAGGTCTTGAGGTGACGTGGCCTGATTACTTGGCTGACTCACAAGAGTTAATCGAGGTGTTGAGCGCGAAGTCACCGCAAGAAATTGCTGAATTGATGTCTTTATCCGACAAGCTGGCGGCACTAAACGTGGCACGTTTTGCGAGTTGGCAACCAGAGTATCAGTTGCCTGAAGGTCGTCCTGCTATTTACGCCTTTAAAGGCGACGTCTACACCGGCTTAGCAGTTGAGCAATTTGATCATGAAGACCTGAATTATGCGCAACAGCATTTCCGCATGTTGTCCGGACTTTATGGTCTGTTACGTCCATTAGATTTGATGCTGCCTTACCGTTTAGAGATGGGCACAGAGCTGGCCACCTCTCGTGGTCGTAATCTTTATGCATTTTGGGGCGACAGTTTAACGCAGGGGCTTAATCAGGCCCTGCTTGAGCAGGGCGACAACATTTTGATTAATTTGGCATCTAACGAGTACTTTAAGGCGGTCAATTTAAAGAAGTTAGAGGCGCAAGTTGTCACGCCACAGTTTAAGGATGAAAAAAACGGTCAGTTCAAGGTCATTAGCTTTTTTGCCAAAAAAGCACGTGGCCGCATGGCGGCCTGGCTTATTAATGAACGCATTAACAATATTGCCGATATTCGTTCATTCGACTTAGACGGCTACTCATTCAGTGCTGAGTTGAGCCGTGGTGATGACATTGTTTTTACTCGTCCAGAGGGTGCCTAATCGCCTAACGCTTCGCCGTTTGTCTTTTCAGGACTAGCGACTTGAGTCTTAAGGCCTTAAACTTCGCAACCTCAGAATTTAGCAGCCAGAGGAATTGACCGTGTCCGTGGAAACCATCAAAGCACTGCAGGCTGACCATTTTGGTCGTTGGAAAAACCGTGAAGCGATTGCTGAGTCAATGATTCCTGTCATTGGCCATATTTATCGCGAACGCAATGTCGTTATTTCGGTTTTTGGCCGCACATTGGTCAACCGTTCGGTCATTCAAATTCTTAAGCATCACCGCCGAGTCCGCATGATTGCAGGCGATTTGTCAGTCGTTGATACCTATCCCATTCTGGAAATTGTGAAAGAGTTGGACTTGGGGCCTTGCATCATCGATATCGGCCGTATTGCCATTGATTTCCGCGAAAAAGGCCAAGGCCAAGACTTACGTTCATTTGTCGAAGCTGCTGTTAAGCCTGGCTTTGATGCCGAAGCTCATGGCCAGCCAACAGATGTTGTGCTTTATGGCTTCGGTCGTATTGGTCGTATTTTGGCGCGTTTGCTAATCGAGCAAGCCGGTTTGCAAGGTGGTCTGCGTTTGCGTGCCATTGTGGTTCGTAAAACCACTGACGGTGATCTGCCTAAGCGTGCCTCTTTGCTGCGTCGTGACTCAATTCACGGTCCATTTGAAGGCACTATTTCAATTGATGAAGAAAACGAAGCCATTATTGCCAATGGCAACTTCATTAAAGTGATTTATGCCAGTCAGCCAGAAGACATCGATTACACCGCTTACGGTATCAATAACGCTTTGCTAATTGACAACACCGGTAAGCTGAAAGATGAAGCGGGCCTGGGGCGTCACCTGACTTGCCCAGGGGTTTCACGTGTGATTTTGACTGCGCCCGCTAAAGGCGACATCAAAAACATCGTTTATGGCGTAAATAACGACACCGTGACCGATGCAGATCGCATTTTGTCGGCCGCAAGCTGTACCACTAATGCCATTACCCCAGTACTAAAAGTAATGAACGACGAGTTTGGTATTGAGGCAGGCCACGTAGAAACCGTGCACTCTTTTACTAATGATCAGAACTTGATTGATAACTACCACAAGGCTGATCGCCGTGGTCGTTCAGCTGTGCTGAATATGGTTATCACTGAAACAGGTGCAGCTAAGGCCGTGGCTAAAGCATTACCTGAATTGATGGGTAAGTTAACAGGTAACTCAATTCGCGTACCAACACCAAATGTGTCGATGGCTATTTTGAGTTTGTCGTTAGAAAAAGCGGCAACGAAAGAAGAGATTAACGAATACTTACGTCAAATATCATTGCACTCAGGTCTGCAAGAGCAAATTGACTTCACCAACTCAACAGAGGTGGTGTCTTCTGACTATATTGGCTCGCGTTCAGCGGGTGTGTTTGATGCTCAAGCAACCATTGTTAACGGTAATCGTGCCAATTTGTATGTTTGGTATGACAATGAAATGGGCTATAGCTGTCAAGTAATGCGCTTGGCAGAGCAAG
>CAYYWS010000180.1:0-3383 GCA_964473955.1 uncultured Paraperlucidibaca sp.
TTTTGTGGTCGTGTTGATGAAGAATGTCGAGATTAAGTGACTCTGGCCACCAAGACGCATTGGATTGAGCTGAGAGTGAGTTGGCGCCATGCATGACGGGACACTGTGCTGAGCTTGCGGATGTCTTGTTATTCATTGTTTACCCCTAATTGTTGTCTAATGATTATTCAGGTGGTGTAGCCATTCCCTCAGTCAACATACGTACTACAGCCTCGGCATAGGGCGTAAGTACCTCTGGATTGTTTGGGTCAGAAAGCAGTCGAAACATGCCAGCCATAATCATGCCGACAATCGCGTGACCGGTATTGAGTGTATCTAAATCCTTACGCAAGAATCCGCGCTCTATACCATTGTTCAGATAAGCGGCGGTCAGGTGGCCGCCAGTATTAATCAGCGTAAACATGCGCTGTGTCATGTCGGCATCAATCGAGGTTGCTTCCAACAGTACCAAGCGCAACATATTGGGGTTGGCATAAGCAAATTCGCTAAAGCGTTGAGCAATCCGCCGACATTGTTCAGCGTAGTCTTCCAGTGTACTAACGGCTGTTGGTGCATTTTCAGCAGCCAATAAGTCGGTTAACTGAACGGCTGTGTCGTTGATTACGTGCTCAAGGATGTCACGTTTGTTTTCGAAATATCGATAAAACGTACCGTGTCCTATGCCCAGTCGTTGCGCAATATCGGCGATAGCCGTTTGGTGATAACCGCGTTCCGAGAACTCGATAAATGCCGCTTGCAAAATATCTGAGCGCAGCTGAAGTCGGTTGCGTTCGGATCGAGTTAGGGTTTTTTCTTTGCTCATGAGCTCATCATAGCCTAGCCAATAATAAATGACGATAATGGCATAATTTGACATTTAATTCCGAAAGTGACAATTTATTCCGAATATGTCCAGTTAGTCACAAAATAGAGTGCCACGAGGTAAGCAATGCAGCCAACGATTCATCAGGTCATTATTTTAGGGGGTGGATTCGCCGGTATTGGTGCTGCGATAAAGCTACGTGAGGCTGGTATCACCGATTTTGTGTTGCTGGAAAAAGCATCTGAGCTGGGTGGTGTTTGGCGTGAAAACACTTATCCCGGCTGCGCCTGCGATGTGCCATCAGCCTTGTATTCGTATTCCTTTGCCCCTAATCCCAAATGGAGCCGAGTGTTTGCTGGTCAAGCGGAAATCAAACAATACCTGCAGGATGTAGCCGACCAGCACGATGTGATGAAGCATGTAAAGTTTCAGCATGAGGCATTGAGCGCAGGCTGGTCAGATACCGAGTCTTGCTGGCAGATTCAAACGCCTCGCGGTGAGTTCCGTGCGCGTTTTGTCATTATGGCCTGCGGCCCAATGCATGAACCGGTATTGCCACAAGTGCCAGGCTTAGACAGTTTTTCGGGTGAGATTTTTCACTCCTCACAATGGCGTCATGACATTGATTTGAAAGGTAAGCGAGTCGCTGTGGTGGGCACCGGTGCTTCAGCAATTCAATTTGTGCCAGCCATTCAACCATTAGTGGCGCAGATGACGGTATTTCAGCGCACACCACACTGGGTGTTACCCAAAATGGACCAAGCCTTGCCGCCGCTCATCCAAACCTTATTTAAGCGTTTGCCACTGGTGCAGCAGGCAGTGCGCGGAGGTATTTACGGTATTTTTGAAACGCTTAATGGCGGCATGCAAAGTGTGGCTGCAATGAAGCAATTCCAGCGTTTGGCTTTGCTCAACCTGAAGCTTACGGTGAAAGATCCGGATTTACGACGCCGACTAACACCAAACTACGTCATTGGTTGCAAACGTGTACTGCAGTCTAGTGACTGGTATCCCGCTCTAATAAAACCAAATGTGAATGTAGTCAGCAGTGCGTTGGCGCAAGTGCAGGGTAATACCTTGATTGCAGCCGATGGCAGTCAATGTGAAGCCGATGTCATTATTATGGGTACCGGTTTTGAAATTGCCGAGCCACCAATCGCCAAGCGCGTCTTTAATCGCCATGGTGAGAGCATGGCTGATGTTTGGCAAGGCAGCCCTGAAGGTTATATGGGCACCATGGTGGCGGATTGCCCCAATGGCTTCTTAATGTTTGGGCCCAATATTGCGGTGAGCTCATCAGCGTTAATTATTATCGAAGCACAACTGGCCTACATTATTGATGCCATTCGCCAAGCACAGGCACAACACATCAGCAGCATCGAAATAGATCCTGTTCGTACCGCGGAATTTAATGATCGGGTGCAAGCAGCTTTACAAGACTCGGTTTGGAATAAAGGTGGTTGCAGTAGCTATTTTATCGATCGTAATGGTCGAAACAGCACGGTTTGGCCGTGGACAACACTGGAAATGCGCCATCAATTAAGTCGGTTCAATCTGGACGAATACATTGTGAATAAGCAATCGGCTTAAGAAGGGATCAGGTCATGTCAAAACAGTCTTTGCGTGGAAAAGTGATTGCCATTACCGGCGGTGGACGAGGTATTGGTTTGGCGATTGCCGAGGCCCTAGTTGCCCAAGGCGCTATTGTCAGCATTGGTGATATTGATGTGGCCTTAGCCAAGCGTGAGGCACAACGCATTGGTGCCCATGCAGGGCGTTTGGATGTGCGTGACCGGACCTCGTTTGCAGCATTTGTGGCAGAAACTGAGGTGGCATTAGGTCCGCTTTATGCACTAATAAACAACGCCGGCATTATGCCCATGGGGTATTTCTTAGATGAAGATCCTGCACTGGCCGATGCGCAAATCGATATTAACTTTCGTGGTGTGATTCATGGCATGCAAGTGGTGCTGCCAGGGCTATTACAGCGTGGTAGTGGTCATATCGTGAATATCGCGTCGTTAGCTGGTCGGTTTGCATTGCCGGGGTCAGCCATTTACAGCGGGACTAAATTTGCCGTGGTGGGTTTAACAGAGGCGGTGGCGGGTGAGTATCGTGACAGTGGTGTTGAATTTACCTGCATCATGCCGTCGAAAGTGCTGACAGAGCTGACAGCAGGTACCGAAGAAGCTGCCAATATTATCCCGTCGGTGACACCACAGCAGGTGGCTGCGGCAGTGCTGGCGTCGTTAGAGCAGCCACGCTTGATGGTGGCGGTGCCTGATTACCTGCAAGCCGCACACAAAGCCTACACTCTCATTCCTGCGTGGTTACAAAAGCGAGGTCGTCGTTTAATTGGTGATGATCGTATTTTGAGTAAGCTAGACCGTGTTGCTCATGCGGGTTATGAACAACGAATTAATCAATTGGCGGTGAAGACTAAGTCGCTTTAGGTGCAAAAGCAAAACGGTTTTATCCAGTTTAAAGGCGTTAAATGTTATCAGACGTCAAATTGCATTAGCTGCGTATCCATTTAAGGTGGATGATGCCATTAACAGGACTTATCCTAATGATCAGTATG
>CAYYWS010000181.1:0-3374 GCA_964473955.1 uncultured Paraperlucidibaca sp.
TGTTTTACCTAATGACATACTGCGTGCCCGCCTTAGCATTGAGCTAAGTGATAAAGACTCCGCACGACTTGCTCGCAATTTAACCTTGGCTATTAACGAGGCCATGAGCAAAGCCAAGCCTTATACCGATGTAAAGGTGAGCACAGGCAACCAACAAAATTGGCCAATTTATAACGATAAGCAGCGTTTAGATGGCTGGCGAGGAAGAGCCGAAATCACCCTAGAATCAAAAGACTTTAAAGCTGCTTCTGAGTTGTTGGCGCAGTTACAACAAGGCATGCAGTTGCAGCATATTGACTTCGCAGTCTCAGAAGAGAGCCGCCAAGCCATTGAGAAAACTCTCACCACACAAGCAATTGCAGCATTTCGCGAACAAGCGAATACCGTTCGTAGCGCATGGGGTGCGAAGAGTTATCAGTTGGTAAATATGAGCTTAAATTCAGGGCACGGTGGTCATCCACGCCCACCAATGATGATGGCCGCGATGAAGATGGCAGATGCAGAGTCTGCGCCAGTACAAGAGATGGCCGCTGGCGAAAGTCGCCTAACTCTTTCCGTCAACGGCACGATTCAATTGCAACCTTAAAGACTACAAACCACCTCTGGCCGTCAGCATGAGTTGCTTCATGTCACTGACGGCTTGAGCTAGGCCGCTAAACAAGGCCCGAGCAATCAGTGCGTGGCCAATATTGAGTTCATGAAATTGAGGCAAGGCAGCAATACGCTGTGTGTTGTGGTAATGCAGTCCATGGCCCGCATTAACTACCACTTTGCCATGGGCATACTCAGCCGCCAAACGAATACGTTGAAACTCTAATTCGATTTGCTCGGGTGTTTCTGCATCTGCATAAGCGCCGGTGTGCAATTCAATTGTTGGAGCTCCAGCACGAATAGCAGCATCGATTTGGGCTGGTTCTGGATCAATAAACAGCGACACATCCATGCCTTGGCGACCTAAACGCTGACAGGCGGCCTGAACTCGCGCAAAACCGCCAACCACATCTAAGCCACCTTCAGTCGTTAGCTCCTCGCGCTTTTCTGGCACCAGGCAAATATGGGCAGGTTTAATTTCTTCTGCAAAAGACAGCATATCTTCAGTTAATGCCATTTCCAGATTCATGCGTGTTTGCAGCAGCTGTGCTAACAAGCGCACATCACGCTTTTGAATATGCCGGCCATCTTCACGTGGATGCACGGTAATGCCATCTGCACCATGCTCTTCGGCAATTAATGCAGCATAAACAGGCTCTGGATAGCGCGTGCCGCGGGCCTGACGCAAGGTAGCGACATGATCAATATTGACCCCTAAATAGAGCGGACTAGCGGACATAATCACGATTCCTTAAGCTTCGTTAGACGGTGTTGGGCTTTGTGAATTAAGCATTAATGAGGCAAATAAATCACGACTTTTTAATGGCCGCCCAGCTAATAACGGCTCTAGCGCTGTGCGATACATCCACTTAGCCAAACGTCGTCTGGTAGGTGTGGAAACATCATCAGCCGCGACTGCAAGAATGTCTGCACCTAAACATAAACCTTGCTGTCCAGGCTTGGCCGGCAGCCACCCCTGCATTGGGTAATATACATATTGGCCATCTGACTGAAGCGCTTGTTGCGTATCTGCTTGCACAGGGGCACCAATGCCCTGCCCCATGGCTTCCAATAAATGCCGCTCAAAACGACGCAAAATAGGCTCGAGATCAGACATCACACGCCCATCTAACTCGGACAATGCACCTAAGGCACCACCATAGGCAACAAACAACTCAGGCACAGGCAGTTCGCGTGGCAGCAACCTAACCAGCAACTCATTCATGTACAGGCCGGAGAATAACGTGCCACCACGGAGGTTTAAGGCATCACCCGCAGGTTCATGATGTGTTACTGACTTCAGGTCTCCACTACCTGATAACTGAATAAAAAAAGGATGAAACAAGGCCGGCATACTGCGGCCTTTGCGTCTGGCGCCACGCACTACGGCCGACACACGTCCATGCTCTGGCAAAAACCAATCAGCTAACACACTGCTTTCACGATAAGCACGTGCATGGAGTAAATACGCTGGTTGCCAGTTGGCATCGCGCATCTGCTTTAAGCGTCCCGATAACCTAGGTTTTTCAGCGCGCGCTCATCATCTGACCAGCCACCTTTAACCTTTACCCACAGGGTCAGCATGACTTTATTACCAAACAGCTTTTCCATGTCTAATCGAGACTCGGTGCCGATACGTTTTAAACGTTGACCACCTTCCCCAATGACAATTTTTTTCTGGCCTTCTCGCTCAACTAAAATTGTGGCGTTGATACGCAACAAACGACCTTCTTTTTTAAAGTCATCAATATCAACTGTCAGCTCGTAAGGAATCTCTTCACCTAACTGACGCATGATTTTCTCACGCACCATTTCTGCAGCCAAAAACCGCTGTGATTTATCGGTGATTTGGTCCGCTTCAAAAAATGGCGGCGAGAACGGTAAATAGGTAGAAACAACTTCATGCAAACGATCTAAGTTATGACCTTTAAGCGCAGATACCGGCAGCACATTGGCAAAGGCCATACGCTGACTTAAAGCGTCGATATGCGGTAATAACTTTTCTTTATCGTCGACGTTGTCGACTTTATTAACCACTAACACCACTGGTGCTTTTGCTGACTGCAAACGCTCTAATACCAGCTCATCATCTGGTACCCATTTGGTGCCATCAACCACAAACAATACTAAGTCCACATCGCGTAAAGCCGAAGTCGCCGCACGATTCATATAACGATTAATCGCCTTGTTTTCAGCCCCGTGAATACCGGGCGTATCAACATAAATCGCCTGTGTTTTATCCCGCGTCACAATGCCCAAAATACGGTGACGTGTCGTTTGTGGCTTACGTGAGGTAATTGAGAGCTTTTGACCTAACAGGTGATTAAGCAATGTCGACTTACCAACATTGGGACGACCAACAATTGCCACATAGCCGCAACGGAAATCATCCGCATGCTGACTTTCAGCGCCAAAAAACGCGCTGATTGGATCATCAGAGGACATTATGGTGACTCCTTAACGGGTTGTAATGTGGCCAAAGCAAGGGCTGCAGCCTGTTGTTCAGCGATACGGCGACTAGCGCCAATGCCTTCAGTCGTCAGTGTCTCGTTGACCCGACAAGCAACATGAAATTGTTGTTCATGCGCCTCACCGGTAATCGCCAACACCTCATAACTTGGCAGCTCACGCTTACGCGCCTGCAGCCACTCTTGTAGGCGACTCTTAGCATCTTTGAGCGAGTCGCCTACTTCCAAATTAAGTAGGCGATCACCAAACCAACGACGAATACAAGTTTGTATCAGGCTCAATTCAGCGCCATCTCGATGCATAGCACCAATGAC
>CAYYWS010000182.1:0-3357 GCA_964473955.1 uncultured Paraperlucidibaca sp.
TTAAAGGCCAGTTTTCCAACCCAAACAGTAGTATCGGGCAAGGCCGCCTGGTAAATTTCCTGAGAAGAGTCCCGGGCAAGATAATGCATGTATTCCAGCCAGTGAATGTTAGCGATTTCAGTTTCATCGCCAGGCTCTTGGTTTAAAAACTGATTACAAGGAAAGCCCAATACGGTAAATCCTTGCTCAGCATACTTCTCATAAATACTTTCTAAACCTTTGAATTGCGGTGTAAAACCACACTTACTAGCAGTATTTACCACTAAAACCACTTGGCCTTTATAGTCGGCGAGCGATACTTCTTCACCCGTAATTGAACGTGCCGAAAATTCGTAGATATTAGCCATTTTTTAATCCCTTGAGTTGGTTGCTCTTATTGTGCCTGCTTCAATATAAGTGAGGCTGAGTTAATACAATAACGTAGCCCCGTTGGCTCTGGGCCATCAGGAAACACGTGACCCAAATGTGCGTCACAATGTGAACAGGTCACTTCAACCCTGATCATGCCATGACTGATGTCTCTGTGCTCAGCAATTTGTTGTGTGTTAATCGGCTGATAAAAGCTAGGCCAGCCTGAGCCCGAATCATATTTAGTAGATGATTCAAACAATGGTTCGCCGCAACACGAGCAGTGATACACACCATCTGCTTTGGTGTTCCAATACTCACCCGTGAAAGCCGGCTCTGTGCCTTTTTGTCGACATACATAAAAAACATTTGGCGACAGCACTTGTTGCCACTCTGCTTCTGATCGCTTTTTACTCATTTAGTGTTCCCCAGCGTTATGACGACTACATTACACAGCATTTGCTTGTACTGAAAGCCAACCGCAGCGTTTCATTTCAGCTACAATCAGTAGCAGTTTTTTTAACCTAGGACCGCGAGAGTTCAGCATGGCCATTAGCAAATCCGACAAACTTAAAGATGTGTGCTACGACATTCGCGGTCCGGTGCTGAAAGCGGCGACTGCCATGGAAGAGCAAGGCCATCGCATTATCAAGCTCAATATTGGCAACCCCGCCCCGTTTGGTTTTGAGGCGCCGCAAGAAATCTTATCTGACGTTATCAGCAATTTGCCAAATGCCGTCGGTTACTGCGAGTCACGTGGCCTGTTTGCGGCCCGTCGTGCCATCGTGCATTACTACCAGCAAAAAGGCCTGCTAAACGTTGATGTTAATGACATCTACATTGGCAATGGTGTGTCTGAGCTTATTGTCATGTCCATGCAGGCGCTACTGAACAATGGCGACGACATGCTGGTGCCAGCACCTGACTACCCACTTTGGACAGCGGCTGTCACCTTAGCCGGTGGCAACCCCATTCATTACTTATGTGATGAAGACAAAGGCTGGGAGCCTAATCTAGCTGACATCGAAGCCAAAATTACGCCAAAAACCCGTGGCATTGTGGTGATTAACCCCAACAACCCCACCGGCGCAGTGTACTCACGCGAAACCTTAGAAGGCATTGTGGCCTTGGCGCGCAAACACCAGCTCATTATTTTTGCCGATGAGATTTACGACAAAATTCTGTACGACGAAGCTGAACATACGTCGATAGCCACACTCGCCAATGACTTACTTGTAGTCACCTTTAATGGTTTGTCAAAGTCATATCGTGTGGCTGGCTTTCGTTCAGGCTGGTTGATGCTAAGTGGCAACAAGTCTCAAGCTGCCGACTATATCGAAGGCATCGACATGCTGGCATCCATGCGGCTATGTGCTAACGTGCAGGCGCAATACGCCATTCAAACCGCACTTGGCGGCTATCAAAGCATTAACGAACTAGTACGCCCAGGTGGCCGTTTTTACGAGCAGCGCAACTTAGCCTATGACCTGTTAACCGCTATTCCCGGTGTGAGCTGTGTTAAGCCGAAAGGCGCGCTTTACCTGTTTCCAAAACTCGACCCAACTGTGTATCCAATTGAGGATGATCAAGCGTTTATTTTGGAGCTGTTGAAAGCTGAAAAAGTGCTGCTGGTGCAAGGCTCAGGCTTTAATTGGCCAAATACTGATCACTTCCGCGTGGTGTTTTTGCCCCACCGTGAAGAATTAATCGAAGCAATCAGTCGTTTAGCACGCTTTTTAGAGGGATATCGCCGTCGCCACGGCACGGACAAGACTTAATTATTGGGCGCTGTTGACTTGAAATCGTCATTTGTCGCCCCTACTTTATTAGTAACTTTATAGGAGAACCCTAACCCATGATGCGAATTGCCCTTTTCTTACTAACCAACTTAGCCGTTGTGGTGGTTGCTGGTATTGTGCTGAGCCTACTCGGCGTCGGCTCTACGCATGGCGCGGGTAACACACTGCAATTAGGCAACTTATTAATATTCTGCTTTGTCTTTGGTGCCGTTGGTTCATTGGTGTCACTACTAATGTCCAAGTGGATGGCCAAGCGTGCCATGCGTGTGCAGATGATCGAAAATCCTCGCACTGCCGAAGAGCGCTGGTTGCTAGAAAATGTGGCTGAATTATCACAAAAAGCCGGTATCAAAATGCCGGAGGTGGGTATTTTTGCTAGCCATCAATCCAACGCTTTTGCGACCGGCTGGAACAAAAATGACGCGCTAGTAGCCGTTTCAACAGGTTTGTTGCAACGTATGCGTCGTGAAGAGGTACGTGCGGTACTTGGCCATGAAATTGGTCACGTCGCTAACGGCGATATGGTCACACTCGCCCTAATTCAAGGTGTAGTAAACGCCTTTGTTATGTTCTTCTCGCGCATCATCGGTAACTTTGTTGATCGTGTGGTGTTCAAAAACGAAGACGGCCCTGGCATTGCGTACTATGTCACCAGCATTATTGCAGACATCGTTTTGGGTATTCTGGCCTCCACCATCGTCATGTACTTCTCGCGCTATCGTGAGTTCCGCGCCGATGAAGCCGGTGCTCGTTTAGCCGGTCGTCAAAATATGATTGATGCTCTGCGTGCATTACAACGTGAGCATGAAGTGCCAGATCAAATGCCGGCCGAGATGACCGCAATGGCCATTACTACTGGCAAGCGTGAAGGCTTTAGCTTTGCTTCGCTGTTCATGTCGCATCCACCACTGGAAAAGCGCATCGCTGCCTTGCAAAACATGCAAATCGCTTAAACCTTAGCTGTAAAAAAGCCCGCAACTGCGGGCTTTTTTTATGTCTAACGCTTTAGGCACTTAAGCTTGGATAATCGGTATAACCTTCCGCACCACCACCGTAAAACAGCTCTGGTCGCTGTGGGTTTAAGGCCTGATCCAAGCGCAACCTATCCGCTAAATCAGGGTTAGCAATATAGTCACGACCAAAAGCAGCGGCATTTATCCACTGCTTTGTTAATAAGCGCTCAGCCTTTTCGCGGGTATAAGCACCAGCC
>CAYYWS010000183.1:0-3343 GCA_964473955.1 uncultured Paraperlucidibaca sp.
CCAATGCACAGTGCCGCAACACCACGGCTCTTGCCGCGTTGCTTCAAGGCATGAATCAAGGTGAGGATGATACGTGAGCCAGTAGAGCCGACAGGATGGCCCAGCGCACAAGCGCCGCCGTGCACGTTAACTTTGTCGTGTGGTAAGTTGTGCTTCATCATGGCTGCCATGGTGACCATGGCAAAGGCTTCGTTGATTTCAAACAGATCAACCGAGTCAGCGCTCCAGCCGGTTTTTGCGAACAGGCTAGCCATGGCGCCAACAGGTGCAATAGTGAACTCACTGGGGTCTTGTGATTGAGTGGCATGGCCCACAATACGTGCCAATGGTTGCAGACCTAATTCACGAGCTTTGCTTTCTTTCATCAGCACTAATGCAGACGCGCCATCAGAAATAGAGGAGGCATTCGCCGCAGTAATGGTGCCGTCTTTAGCAAATGCAGGTTTCAAGTTGGGGATTTTATCTGGTGATGCGTTACCTGGCTGCTCATCGGTATCAACAATGGCTTCGCCTTTGCGAGTTTGCACCGGCACTGGCACGATCTCATCTTTAAACCAGCCGTTGTTGATGGCGGCATTGGCGCGCTTCAGCGACTCAATAGCAAAAGCATCCATGTCGGCACGGCCAAGACCTAGTGTGGTGGCCATATCTTGTGCAAACGAACCCATCAGACGACCTGTTCGTGCATCTTCAAGTCCATCTAAAAACATATGATCCATGACTTGGCCATGGCCCATGCGGAAGCCGCCACGTGCTTTCGGCAGAATGTATGGTGCATTGGTCATCGACTCCATGCCGCCTGCAACCATAATGTCGTTGGTGCCTGCAGCAATTAAGTCATGTGCCAACATAGTGGCTTTCATGCCCGATCCACAGAGTTTGTTAATTGTGGTTGCGCCAGTAGCAGCCGGCAGGCCAGCATCTAACATAGCTTGACGTGCAGGGCCTTGTTTTAAGCCGGCTGGCAGAACGCAGCCCATGATGACTTCTTGTACTTGCTCGGCGCGAATGCCTGCGCGGCTAATCGCCTCACGAATGGCGATGGCGCCTAGAGTGGGGGCAGTAACACTGGCTAAACTACCTTGAAAACCGCCCATTGGGGTGCGTGCACCATTAACAATAACAACTGGATCGTGACTCATACTGAACTCCATTTTGAGATAGCTTGGGCTTGATTAGGCGCCACAGCACTTTTTGAATTTCTTACCGCTGCCACAGCTGCAGGGATCATTACGGCCAATTTTAACCTCATTCACGATGGGTTTGGGCTTTTCGGATGGGCCACTATGCAGGGGCTTGCCATCTTGGAATAACCAAGTGCTGCTGCCATCAGCGAGTTGGCTACGCACAAATCCTGAAACCTCATGGTGATGATGCTTGATGCCACCCATATTGTAATGAGCAATAAACTCGACCAAACCGCGACTATCGCCGTCACCACCAGCCTCTACTTGCAGAACTTCTAAATTCAGCCATTCAGCATTTTCTGACCATGCACGCATGGCATCAATGTCGCTGTCATCACGGGCATCGGGATGTGTTGAGTTCATGATGAAGTCAATGTCAGCACGAGTATAGGCCGTGTAGCGAGCACGCATCATGGCTTCAGCGCTGGGTGCGGGTTGCTCACCGGATAAAATCGGGCCGCAGCAAGCAGAAAAGTCTAATGAAGAACCACAAGGGCAAGTCATGTTGTCACACTCCACATTCAGATATGAAAAAGGGGTGCCTAAGCACCCCTTTTAATCAACCAAGGCGTTAGCCTAAGCGATTACTCAGCAGCAGCTTCTTCGATAGCTTCAACTGCGTCAACAGCTTCTTCTTCGATAGCTTCAACAGCTTCAACAGCTTCTTCTTCAATAGCTTCTACAGCTTCTTCCATTTCAACAGCAGGAGCTTCAACAGCTTCTTCTTTCTTGGCGCAGCCAACGAAAGCTAAAGTAGAAGCAACAGCGGCGATAACAGCGAATTTTTTGATTTGCATGGTCAGTTCTCTCAGGTTGTAAAACATTAGGCGTCTGACACGACAATGAGTTGTTGCGGCAAATCAAGGTCAGACTTCAGACGAGCAGATACTAGCACTAGCAAAAAATAAATGCACTAGCAGCTTGTCTGACAAGATTAGGTTTTCCTGTAAGGCGTGCCTGCCTTAGACTCGAAGCCACTAACACTCAATAAGAAGGTCACTATGAGCGATAAACATCAGCCTTTACGAAAAGATGTACGACTTCTAGGTGAGTTATTAGGTGAAGTGCTTAGTGCGCGCTCGGGGCAGTCGGCGTTTGAACGCATAGAGTCGCTTCGACAAACCGCACAGCAAGTGGTGGCGGGAGATGCTGCTGCTGCAAAAAGCTTGGCGGGCGTTTTATCAAGTGCCGATACACAAGAGCTGCATGAGGTAGGGCGTGCGTTTTCGCATTTTCTGAACTTAGCCAATATTGCTGAGCAGTATCACGGTATTCGTTTGGCTCGCGAGAGCTATCCCGGCGATTTGTTGGCGCCTGCTACTGAAGCTTTTAAACAAGTGCTTACAACATTAAAGAGCGCTGGCTTAAGTAATGCCAAAATTGCTAACACCGTTGCAGATTTAGCCGTTGAGTTGGTTCTGACGGCACATCCAACGGAGGTTACTCGACGCACCTTGATTCAAAAGCATGATGAGATTGCCGAGAGCCTGTCACGGCTAGATACCAGTCGACTATCGGGCCTGGCGAATAGTTCTGAAGAAATGGCATTAGCTCGTTTGGTTTTAGCGGCATGGGAAACCGATGAGATTCGTGCACAACGCCCAACACCTGTTGATGAGGCGAAATGGGGTTTTGCCACGCTAGAGACCAGCCTTTGGTTTGCAGTCCCTGATTGCTTGCGAGCACTTGATGCTGCCATGCAAGCGGTTTTGGGTGAGCGCTTAGCGCTGAATGTTGCGCCTCTCCGGCTAGGCTCTTGGATGGGGGGAGATCGTGACGGTAATCCCTTTGTGACGCATAAAGTCACACAAGAGGTGCTGCTGTTGGCGCGTTGGATGGCCTTAGATTTGTATTTGCGTGATGTTGATGCATTGCGCAGTGAATTGTCGGTGTCGCGTTGTGGACAGGTTATTCGTGATCGCGTGGGTGATGATTCACGAGAGCCTTATCGTGACTGGTTAAAACAGATTCGTGATCGCCTGCAGCAAACCCAGCAGGCTGTTAATGACGAAATTGCTGGGCGTGTAAGTAACAACCATCAAGGTTATGGCAGTACTGATGAACTACTAAGCGATTTTGTGTTGTGTTACGACGATTTGGTCGACATGGGCTTGTCGCGTTTAGCAGAAGGTCGTTTGGTCGATATTATTCGACGC
>CAYYWS010000184.1:0-3339 GCA_964473955.1 uncultured Paraperlucidibaca sp.
CTGCTCATAAGCTCTTTAAGCAAATGGGCGACCTTGGTTTATTAGGGATTTGTAAGCCCGTTGAAGACGGCGGTTCAGGCTTAGACTACTCCTACAATATGGTAGTGGTTGAAGAGTTAGGTCGTATTGGCTGTGGCGGCATTCCCATGGCCATTGGTGTGCAAACCGACATGGCAACCCCTGCTATTGCCCGCTTTGGCTCACCCGAGCTACGCGAAAAGTTTCTGCGCCCTGCCATTGCCGGCGATATGGTGACATCCATTGCGGTCAGTGAGGTTCATGCTGGTTCGGATGTTGCCGCAATTAAAACGCGTGCAGTGAAAGACGGTGACGACTACGTCATCAACGGCTCTAAAATGTGGATTACCAACAGCCTACAGGCCGACTTCTTCTGCTTGCTCGCCAACACCAGCGACGAAGGCCCCTATAACAATAAGTCGTTGATTATTGTGCCTGCAAAAACACCAGGCATTTCATTCTCTAAACCCATCAACAAGCTTGGCCAACGCAGCTCGGACACGGCTCAAGTATTTTTTGATGATGTGCGTGTGCCACAAAGCAACCTAATCGGTGCTGAAGGCATGGGCTTCATGATGCAAATGATGCAATTCCAAGAAGAGCGCATTTTCTGTGCCGCCAGCGCGCTCGGTGGCTTAAGCAAATGCATTGAGCTCACCGTCGACTACGCACGTTCACGCATGATTTATGGCAAGCCCTTGCTCGATCAACAAGTGGTGCATTACCGCTTAGCCGAGCTACAAACAGAAATTGAGTGTTTGCGTGGCTTAGTGCATTCAGTCTGCGAACAACATGTTGCCGGTGAAAACGTCACCATGTTGGCATCGATGGCTAAATTAAAGTCTGGCCGTTTAATGCGTGAAGTCACTGACAGTTGTTTGCAGTATTGGGGTGGTCAAGGCTTTACCTGGGACAACCCCTTGGCACGTGCCTATCGTGATGGCCGCTTAGCCTCCATTGGCGGCGGTGCTGATGAAGTTATGCTGGGTATTATTTGCAAATTGAATGGCACCTTGCCGTCAAAAAAACGCTAAAAGCTTGAACGCTTAGCCGCAGCAGGCATTCACGTCAAGTCTTGCGGCTTAACAGCAAGGCAGTTACCGTAGCGGCATAACGGTAACTGCCTTTTTTATGCGCTAGGATTTTGCTATGTCTCAACACCAAGATGTGATTTCTCCACTCGATGTTATTCGCCGCCTGCCATCGCTGGCGCGCAAAATGCCGCGCATGATCAGTGGCCTGATGTTAGCGAATAGCACCGACAACACCACGCCGGCTGGACTGGCCTGGGCATTTGAACAAGCTACTCAAGAAAACCCCCATGGCAAGGCCGTAATGTATCAGGATCAGTCCTATACCTATGCCGAGTTCAATCAATGGGCCAATCGCATCAGCCACTTCTTTTTACAACAAGGCCTGCGCAAAGGTGATGTTGCTGTTGTTCTGATTGAAAACCGCCCTGAGCTGCTCGCTACTGTTTTGGGCTTGGCCAAGCTCGGTGTTGTTGCCGCCATGGTAAACACTTCACAAAGTGGCAAGGTGTTAACACACAGCGTGAACTTAGTTGAGCCAAAAGCCATTATTGCGGGTGCTGAGTGTGTACAAAACCTGATCGATGTTCAGAGCAACCTCAATATCGATGACAATGCCATGTACTGGCTTGCCGATACTGACACTCAACATGATGCCGGTGACGCTCCATTAGGCTGGCGCAATCTGGCCATTGAGATTCAAGGTAGTCCTAGTTATAACCCGCCAACTGCCAAACAAATCTACCGCCCAGATGGCTTATTTTACATTTACACCTCGGGTACCACTGGCTTACCTAAAGCCGCCATTTTCAACAACGGCCGCTGGATGAAAGCCTATGGTGGCCTCGGCTTTAGCTTGGATTTAAACCGTGATGACGTGCTTTACGCCACACTGCCGTTTTATCACGCAACTGCCATGGTGGTGTGCTGGGGCTCCGTCATTGCTGGACGCTCAGGCCTAGCTATTCGCCGTAAGTTTTCTGCCAGCGAGTTCTGGAATGACTGCCGTCGTTACAACGCTACCGCGTTTGGTTATGTTGGCGAACTCTGCCGTTACTTACTGGAAAAGCCAGCATCAGCAGAGGATCGCAATAATCGCGTTACCAAAATTGTCGGTAACGGTTTGCGCCCTAGCATTTGGGGCACTTTTAAAGAACGTTTTGGTATTGAAGTGGTTGCTGAGCTTTATGCCTCATCTGAAGGCAATGTCGGTTTTACCAACATTTTTAACTTCGACAACACCGTAGGCTTTTCACCACTACCCTATGCCTTAGTGCAGTACGACAAGGAAAAAGAAGAGCCCGTACGCAACAAAAAAGGCCACTTCATCAAAGTTAAGCCGGGCCAGGTGGGTTTGTTGATTGGTGAAATCACTGACAAAACACCATTTGATGGTTATACCGACCCTGAAAAAAGCGCCAAGTGTGTGTTTGAGAACGTCTTCAAAAAAGGCGATCGTTATTTCAATACCGGCGACTTAATGCGCGAAATTGGTTTCCGTCATGCTCAGTTTGTTGATCGCACCGGCGACACCTTCCGTTGGAAAGGTGAAAACGTGTCAACAACAGAAGTCGAGAACATCATGACCGAACACCCTGCCCTTGCAGAAGCGGTGGTATATGGTGTTGAAATCGCAGACACTAATGGCCGCGCTGGCATGGCCGCCATTACTCCGCATGAAGGCCACTCTATTGATTTTGCCGATTTGCTCAGTCATTTAAAACGTGAGTTGCCACACTATTCAGTACCGGTATTTTTACGTGTCAAACAAGCCATGGAAACAACAGGCACATTTAAATACCAGAAGAACAACCTAAAAACAGAAGGCTTTGATCCGAGCAAAGTCGATAACGAGCCTTTGTATGTGTTGCTGCCAGGCAGCAATGAGTACATTGCACTCACTGATGAGGTATTTGCCAACATTAATGCCGGCAAATACCGCTTCTAAGGCCTAGTACCTGCCCAGTGTCAGCCGGACGGTTGATGCTGGGCGGGCTGAGCACAGCAACACCAAGTCATCACCGGGATCAAGGCTGGGGTCATCATAAGCAACTTGGCCCTCAATGAGCTGTGCTGCACAAGCATGGCAATGCCCAGAGCGACATCCTGAGTCAGTGTATAGGCCTATGGCATCAACCCAATCCAGTAAACAGGAAAAATTGTCATCCCAGTCATACCATTGACCGTTAACCTCAACTTGCATTTATTACACTCCATTCGATATACAATGATTAATGTCTTAGACGCTAATCGGTTAATCAATACCTTTTACGTGTTCTTAGATTGCATT
>CAYYWS010000185.1:0-1514 GCA_964473955.1 uncultured Paraperlucidibaca sp.
AACTTTGGCACCCGCTTCAATAATGGCCAAGTCGACATGATTGCAGCCCCTGCTGTTACTTTCCTGCCGCTTGAGTTGCACAAAGGCCTTGGCAGTGATGGCGGCGTATTAGTCAGCCCGATGACGATGATGACAGCCAGCATTACGGTGCGGCGCTCAGCATTCATTAAAAGCATCCCAGACTACGACGATCGGGTAGCCAAAGTGCGTGAATTTGCACTGAATTATATTGATATGGGTTTTGAGCTCATCGGCCGCATGGACCGTAGCATTCCGCAAAAGTACTGGCTGAACATGACGACCGCAGAACAAGAAAAGCATGACCGTACGCTGCGTCAGGCTCGCTTAGATCTCACTAAATCAGGTTACTACGACGAGCGCATGATGAAGCTACTCAAGCGAGTACGCTGTCACCATGAACCACGCCATTATGAATGCAGTCTTAACGATGAATAATCGTTAAGACTGTTCTTCTGCTATTTCGACTAACGACTCGCCACGACGGAATGCCACCAGTTGCTTTTCCAGCAGCTTAGTTTCTTTCTTGCTAACACCGCCCAATACCGCAATGGCATCACGCAAACGGGCGCGAGTCATGTCAGGACCAATAATCGCCATGGCCTCCATGATCGGTGGCGCTGAAGGCGTACCGGCAATGCTGATAAAAAATGGCGCCATAAAATCGCGCATTTTAATGCCCATGGCCGCGCTCAAGCGCTGCAAAACATCATGGATAACCGTGTTATCCCATTTGGCCTGCAACTCAAGCTCCCAAAGCGCTAATTGCAATGCTGTTTTGATTTGCTCGGGCGATAGCTTCAGACCGTCATAACTATTCGCAGTTAACGGCACTTTACCGGCGAAAAAGAAACCCGCCCAATCGACAGCTTCAGACAAGGTACTAATGCGCGTTTGAATTTGACTGGCCACACGCGACAAAAACGCCGGTTGTGCCCAACGCTGAAATGCAGCCACAAACTCAGGCAAAGGCAATGCCTTTAACCATTGGCCGTTCAACCAAGAGAGCTTTTCAACATCAAAAATCGGGCCGCCCAAGGACACCCGTGACACGTCGAAATGCGCAATCATGTCCGCAAGTGTGAATTGCTCACGCTCATCTGGCATGGACCAACCCATACGGCCCAAATAGTTCAACACTGCCTCTGGCAAATAACCCATACGTTCATAATACGTAATCGAGGTGGGGTTTTTACGCTTTGACAGCTTGGATTTGTCCGGGTTACGCAGCAACGGCATATGGCAAAGCACCGGCATTTCCCAACCAAAGTAGTCATACAGCAACTTATGCTTAGGCGCCGAACTAATCCATTCCTCACCACGCAACACATGGGTAATGGCCATTAAATGATCGTCAACGACATTAGCCAAGTGATAGGTCGGCAGACCGTCGGCCTTCATCAACACCTGCATATCAACTTGCTCCCACGGAATTTCAATGGTTCCGCGTAGCAAGTCATTAATCACGCATAAACGTTCTGCATCAGATGCATCTG
>CAYYWS010000185.1:1614-3334 GCA_964473955.1 uncultured Paraperlucidibaca sp.
CGCTGCGTTCACTTTGGCGATATGGCGCATACGGACCACCGACATCCGGGCCCTCATCCCAATTCAGGCCTAACCACTTCAGTGAAGCCAAAATCTGCGCTTCCGACTCAGGCGTTGAACGTACCTGATCGGTATCTTCGATACGCAAAATAAACTGGCCACCGTGCTGGCGAGCAAAACAGAGGTTGAATAAGGCGATGTAGGCAGTGCCTACATGAGGATCACCCGTGGGGGATGGTGCAACACGCGTACGAACGACAGTCATGGCAACTCTTTTTAAAACAGCATAGAAGTGCCGCAGTATAAGAAAATGCCCAAGCAGCGACTAGCTACTTGGGCATTTTGCTCACAATTAACGTGTTTGACTACGACTGCGACGCTGATCTGCCGAACTCAAGCCCAATGGACGAGCAATCGTATTGAGCAAATCTGTCACGGCCGAGATCGGTAATGCACCACCAGTCACTTGCTGCAGTGTTTTTAATAAGTCATTTAACTCGGCTGGCGCCAACTCATTAATTAACACAGGAAAATCGCCGCCACTGCAGGCCTCTTCATCTTTGATCATGTCATCATTCATGGCGTTTAAGGCAGGCAATGAAGTATTAACCCACTCATTAATCAAGGCTGCTGCTTCACCATGCACCTGTGCTTTTGCAATAGGAGGCATACGGATTCCGGGCTCTGCTGAGCCAACTCGGAAGTTCAAAATCGAGCCGGCCGGATCACCCAGAATGATGTCAAACTTACGATTGCCTGAGCCACGCCCTGCCGCTACCGGTTTTTTACAAATCCCGTATTGGCGATTAACCGGGCGCACGCTATCCAAAAATAGCCCTGAATTAGATGCGCCACCATTCGGGTTGTGGCAATGCGCACAGTTCATTTCTAAATAAGCTCGAACCCGCTCATGCACATCTAAGGCAGAATTTGCTGGCGCCTTACTTGGGCCTGAGCCCGGCACATCCCAAATGGCTACCGGCTTATCAGGATTGGTTGCAATGCCCGTCAGCCAACCTTTATTGCGCATTAGAGCCAGTTGATTGGGGCCAGTACCGTCTTTGTTATGCGGACGATCTAAATAACGCGCCTTGGGACCAATCGGTGCCGAGCCCGGCTCACGGTTGTCACCACCATGGCAGCTGACGCAATTCAGCGCCGCTGGAATGACATAACCATCACTGCTGCCCTGATAGACCGCACGTGCGCCATTTTTTTGTACGGCAGGGTTAGGGTCACGATAATTCCAGCTGACCTTAGCGGTGCCACCTGCCACTTTTAACAAAGCACGCAGTGGCTTACCACTGCTGTCATGCTCCCAAATATAAGGTAGGCCCACCCAGTTCACGTTACTGCCTTGCTGTCGTTTTATGAGCAAACGTGTCTCCACAATATGCTCACTCTGCAGCTCACCATTACTGGCTTCTTTGCGGAAGCTAAAGGTTTTGGCAATGACCGTACCCACTGGAAACTCCAGCGTATCCATTGCCTTATTAACACTACCTTGGCTATCTAAATAACGTGCGGGTAAGACCCCACCACCACCTTGGGGCGGCAAGAAGATCACCCGATCTTTTGATGAGTAATCGGAAAACAGAGCAGTATTGAGCTCATAAGGCATCACACCTTGACCATTACCGGCTGATAACGGATTGGCAGGATCACTAAACAGGCCATATTGGCTTAGTTCTGGGCAATTCACTTTGGCCAGTGCAGACCA
>CAYYWS010000186.1:0-3333 GCA_964473955.1 uncultured Paraperlucidibaca sp.
TGCGCCCCCATACGAACTTGGCCAAATAATTCGACTGCAATGAGCAGCACAACACCACCGGCATAAAACCAAGGCGAAATATAGTGGTAGGTTGCAGGCGGTATACGAGCCATTACTAATAGCACCATATAACCAATTAAAAAGCTGCTGCCTTGCTTAACTGTCATGGCAACATTGCCACCGCTGGCGCTGTAGAGCGAAATCAGCCCAACACAGGACAAAATTAATAACAGCACTGCTAACACCGAATCGGTACGCAGCATCAGCCACATGTCGCGTGAACGGGTAAATTCGGCGCCAGTATTCGGTGCTTGGCGATGATAGCGTTGGCTAGGTTGGTTCATTACTCACCTGCTGGCGGTGGGCTGGGAGGAGCGGGTGGGGCTGGTTCAATACCATTGATGATGTAGTCAAACATGACACGCGCAATCGGGGCTGCGGTTGCACTGCCACTGCGACCATTCTCAACCAGAATTGCAACGGCAATTTGTGGCTTGTCAACGGGAGCAAAACCATTAAACCACGCATGATCCCAGTGCCGTTGGCTTATCTTGGACTCATCATAGCGTTCACCTTGGCGAATTTTAATGACTTGGGCGGTGCCAGTTTTTCCCGCAATCTCGTAGTTTTTTATACCTTGGCGAATGCGCGCGGCGGTACCTGATGAGCCGTGTACAACGAGGCGCATGGCTTCATGCATTTTGTCCCAGTCTTCATCAGTGCCGTCAAATTTCATATGTTTTTCGACTGTTTTGGGCAGTAGTTCCGCCATGTTGTCAGACGCAGATTTGAGCAAACGAGGCTGAATTTGACGGCCTTTGTTGGCAAAAATGGCCGTGGCTAGCGCCACTTGTAGCGGGGTAGCAGTAAAGTAACCTTGGCCAATACCAACAGACATCATTTCGCCTCGATACCACGGTGCGTTAAGGCGCTCGCGCTTCCAAGCCACAGACGGAAGTGTGCCAGTACGCTCATGAACTAGGTCAATGCCGGTGGTTTTGCCAAAGCCAAACTGCGCCATCCAGTCATGAAAACGATCAACACCCATGCGATCAGATAATTGATAAAAGTAGGTGTCACAAGAGACTTCAATGGCGCGGCTTAAATCCACAATGCCGTGGCCAGTCTTTTTCCAGTCGCGAAAGCGGTGTGATGAGCCCGGCAGCGAAAAAAAGCCAGGATCAGCGATGCGGTAACTCCAGTCGGCTAGGCCCAAATGAATAAAGCCTAAGCCAGAGAATGGTTTAATAGTAGAGCCCGGTGGATAAGTGCCTTGCAGTGCACGGTTATAAAGTGGTCGGTCTTCGTGCGAGCTTAAGCCGTTATAAATAGAGCTCGGGATGCCGCTAACAAATAAGTTGGGGTCATAGCCGGGGTTGCTGACGAAAGCGAGTACGCCGCCGTTGCGTGGATCAATAGCGACAATGGCGCCACGACGTCCTGCAAGTTGCTCATGAGCAATACGCTGCAGATTAAGGTCTAGGTGTAGTGTTAAGTCGGTGCCACGCTCAGGCCGTGTATATTTAAGTACTCGGATTTGTTTACCAAAGGCATTGGTTTCAACATGCTGATAACCTGCACGGCCATGAAGTGCATCTTCATAGTATTTTTCAATACCTAGCTTGCCGATTAGGTTGGTGCCGGCATAAGCGATAGGGTCAAGATTTTTTAGTTCAGCTTCTGATATACGCCCAACGTATCCTAGAACATGTGCAAACAGCTCTCCATGCGGATAGTAGCGTGAAATTTCAATTTCAGCGGTCACGCCAGGAAAGTCAGCTCGCACCTCGGAAAAGCTAGCAAGGTCTTCTTCACTAAGACGTGTACGTATTGGCACAGGCTGATAACGACGGGTAACGCGTTGACGAGTATGGAAGCGCGCAATCTCATCATCAGAGAGGCCAATAATAGGGCGTAGGCGCTCAATAAGTGTGTTCAAGTCGCCAGCCTGTTGGCGATTAACGACCAACGCAAAAACAGGCCGGTTGTCAGCTAGCACTTCACCATTGCGGTCATAAATAAAGCCGCGCGGTGGGGAGATTGCTTCAAGCTGAATTCGGTTGCGCTCCGAGCGTGTTGCAAACTCGTCATGCTGCATGACTTGCAGGTAGCCATAACGCAAAAACATAATGACAAAAGCTGCCAGCACAATAAACGCAGCCGTGCGTGCACGCTGACGAAAGGTTTCCGTTTCGGCATGCGTGTTTTGAAGTGTCACACGCTCAGTGATTGTTGGCTTGGCCGAGCGAGTGACTGGCGGTGTTTTTTTGTCAGGCTTTTTGTCTGTCATGGCTTAGCGATGATACGGGTGACCTTTGAGTAAAGTCCAAGCCCGATAGACCTGTTCTGCAATTAAAATTCGTACTAAAGGGTGTGGCAGCGTTAATCGCGACAAAGACCACTGTTCGTCAGCACGCTCTTTGGCTGCCGGTGATAGCCCTTCGGGGCCGCCAATAAGCAGGCTCACCGAGCGGCCTTGTGGCAACCACAGTCGCAGTGATTCTGCTAGAGATTCTGTGCTAATAGGTTTGCCGCCGACTTCAAGCGCAACAACATGGTCATTAGCGCCCAAAGCGGCTAGTTGAGCGGCGCCTTCTTGTTCGGTAATACGTGCAATATCGGTGTTTTTTGCACGTTTTCCGGCAGCAATTTCAACAAGCTCAAGACGGACATCGTCGGTAAGACGCTTTTGGTAGTTTAAATAACCTTCGTTAACCCATTCCGGCATGCGTGTGCCAACCGCAAGCAAGCGTACTTTCATGGCTTAGGCTTGGGCGGTCCACAAACGTTCAAGGTCATAAAATGTGCGAGCCGAAGGCAGCATGACATGAACAATCACGCCGGCTAAATCGATCAATACCCACTCACCATCCTGTTCGCCTTCAACACCTACTGGCATGAAGCCAGCCGCCTTGGCTTTAACCTGAACTTCGTCAGCTAATGCACGTACGTGACGAGTGGATGTCCCGCTGGCAATAATCATGATGTCAGCCAAACTGGTGAGCGCACGTACATCAAGTGGAGTGACTTGTTGTGCTTTGAGATCGGCCAGCGCATTCATTGCGGCGTCATAGAGTTTTTGTGTATCAGCATCATATGCATTCATAAGGACGCGTTGCTCTCCAAGTGGCGGTATAAGCCGAGTTTTAAAATATAGTCCCTAATTGGGGGGTCTAGCCAGTCATCTAGCGGCCGTTGGTCTGCCAGCGCTGAACGTAACTCAGTACTGCTGATGTCCCAAAACGGGGTATTTAGCATGATGACGTTGCCAAAGGGGCGCGATTGTATCAGTTGTGGCGAGTCAGTAAGGCGATTTTTCAGCCAATTTTTGAT
>CAYYWS010000187.1:0-3282 GCA_964473955.1 uncultured Paraperlucidibaca sp.
GCGGATGGCGACTTAGTCCTGATTGATGCCGGTGGTGAATTAGATCATTACGCCGCTGATATCACGCGCACTTTCCCTGCTAATGGCCGTTTCAGTGCGCCGCAACGTGCGTTATATGACGTTGTTTTAGCGGCTCAATTGGCCGCTATAAATTGTGTTAAGCCCGGTGCGTCTTGGCAGGCTCCACATGATGCGGCGGTGCGTGTGTTGTCGCAGGGCTTGTTGGACTTAGGCTTGCTTAAGGGCAGTATTGATGAAGTCATTGAGCAGGGCTTATTCCGTCGCTTTTATATGCATCGCACCGGTCATTGGCTGGGTATGGATGTGCATGATGTGGGTGACTACCAAGTAAATGGCAATTGGCGTCCGCTGCAGGCTGGCATGGTGCTGACGGTAGAGCCCGGCTTATACATTGCGCCTGACGATGAAACGGTTGCTGAGCAGTGGCGCGGCATTGGTATTCGTATTGAAGATGATGTGGTGGTGACCGACAGCGGTAATCACGTGTTAACCGCAGCGGCGCCAAAAACGCTAGCTGCTATTGAAGCCTTAATGGGTGGCGCATGAGTCTGCCAACACAGTCCGACCTGATCATTGTGGGTGGCGGCATGGTCGGCGTCACCTTGGCTTTGTTGATGGCTCAACGTATGCCGGAAAAGCAAGTGTTGCTGCTTGAGTCCATGCGCTTTCCAGCATTGCCTGAAAATGAACCACTGCCCTATACCGCAGGCTTTGATGCCCGCAATACCGCCTTGTCTCGGCGCACGGTGCAGGCGTTTACGGACTTAGGCCTATGGCCTCAGTTGCAGCCGCATGCCGTGCCTATTCATGAAATTCACGTCTCTGACCGTGGTCATTTTGGTTTTTCGCGACTGAATGCAGCAGAGGAGCGTGTCGAGAGCTTTGGCCAAGTTATTGAAAATGCCTGGTTAGGTGTGGTGTTGTTGGCGGCCTTAAAGCAATGCCCATCGGTAACCATTGCCGACGGTGTTGAAGTTAAGCAATTGACCACCGGAAGTGAAAAGGCCAGCGTTCGTTGCCAAACTGCGCAAGGTGAAATAACGATTTCTGCGCCCTTGGTGGTTGCTGCCGATGGCACACATTCGTTATGTCGTGATTGGTTAGGCTTGTCAGCACAATGGCATGATTATCAGCAGACAGCGTTGGTGACGACTGTCGCAACGAGTTTGCCTCACGAACATCGAGCCTTTGAGCGCTTTACGGGCAGTGGCCCCATTGCTTTATTACCCTTGCCCGACTTTGCCGATGGCGCCAAACAAACACGTCGATCGCTGGTATGGGCATTAAGCACGGCAGAGGCGGAGCGTATTAAAGCGCTGGACGATAAAGCCTTTATGCAGGAATTGCAGGCGGCTTTTGGGCGTCGTGCAGGCCGCTTTCAGCGCGTCGGTCAGCGCCATGGCTATCCGCTCCAGCTAATGGTGGCGCCAAAACAAACGTTGTCGCGTGCAGTGATTATGGGTAACGCGGCACACAGCCTGCATCCTGTTGCGGGCCAAGGTTTTAACCTGTGTTTGCGTGATGCTTTGGTGTTAGTTGAGCGCTTAAGCCAAGCCAGCACAAATCAGCAAGACTGGGGTGATGCCACTTTGTTGGCCAGTTATGAAGCGTCGCGGCAAAGTGATCAGTCGCAAATTATTCGTTTCTCTGACAGTTTGGTGCGGGGCTTTTCCAGTGATGCGCCAGCGTTAGTGTTGTTGCGCAATATTGGTTTAGTTGGTTTTGATCTGCTGCCCGGTGCTAAGCCAACATTGGCCCGTTACGCCATGGGATTAGATCATGTCTGAATCGGTGCAACGGTTTGATCTAGTCGTGGTGGGCGCCGGCATGGTCGGCAGCCTGTTTGTATTGCGCTTGCTGCAGTCGCCACTGGCAAAAGGGCTGCGTATTGCGGTGATTGAGGGGCAGCAAGCAGTGGCGCCTCAAGGTGACTATGCCTTGCGTGTATCGTCACTGTCTTTGGCGAGTGAAGCACTGATAAATCAAGTTGGCTGTGGTGATGCTTTAGGTGCGCTACGCCACTGCCGCTTTACAGATATGAAGGTGTGGGATGCGGATGGTACCGGCAGTGTACATTTTCGCGCCAAAGAAGCCGGCGAGTCGCACCTAGGCTCGTTGTATGAAAATGACAGCATTCAGGCGGTGTTGTTACAGGCGTTATGGCGGCAGCCTCAAGTCACAGCCTTTTGTCCTGATCGGCTATCGGATGTCCAGCGTTTATTACAGGGTTGGCGTGTTCAAACCGCATCTGGTGCACTGTTGGAAACGCCACTGTTGATCGCTGCCGATGGTGCGTTGTCGCTTACGCGTGAGCTGGCCGGCATTCAATGTGCCCAATGGGACTATCAGCAGCAGGGTTTGGTGGCCACTGTGTGTACTGAGTTGCCACATGCCAACACGGCTTGGCAGCGTTTTTTAAGCACTGGACCTTTGGCTTTTTTGCCGCTAGATAACCCACATTATTGTTCTATTGTTTGGACGCTACCTTCGGCGCAAGCACAACATCTGCTGAGCTGTGCCGACGATGATTTTAATGCAGAACTGACACAAGCTTTTGAGCGCAAATTGGGTGCGGTCAGTGTGGTGGGTAAACGAGCCGCTTTTCCCTTGATAGCACGTCATGCTGAACATTATGTGTTGCCCGGCTTGGCCTTGATCGGTGATGCCGCGCACAGTATTCATCCGCTAGCAGGTCAAGGTGTCAATTTAGGCTTTCTAGATGCTGCTGCCCTAGCCGATCGACTGCTAGAGGGACTGTCTAAAGGTCTACGCCTGCACGATGATTTTAACTTGCGCCGTTACAGCCGCGATCGTCGTGGCCACAACGAATTATTCATGCACAGCATGACAGGCATGGAGTGGTTGTTTGCCAGTGACTCGCCATTTTGGCGTATGGCTCGTAATCAAGGTATGCGCTGGTTTAACCAGTCTGGCCCCATTAAGCAAATAGTCATGGCGGCAGCACTGGGCAAGTTGTCGGAAAGTTCGCGCCATTAACAAAACAAATACGTTGTATTTCTAGCTTGATTGTTTAAGTTTTAGTAGGTTTACGTCAACAAAAGTAAAAACGCTGCGGCCAAAGAGCAATGCAGCCATTTAAAAATATTAAAAACGCACAATAAAAGGGTGCCACACCATGAATAAGCAGAACATCCTGCGCGCTACTGCGGCAGCTTTCGTTTTCCTGCCTGCATTCTCTTTCGCCGCGATGGGTACTGTCGCTACTAACTTTGGTTTGCTGCCGCAGGATGTGGCAACAGC
>CAYYWS010000188.1:0-3272 GCA_964473955.1 uncultured Paraperlucidibaca sp.
TTTCCGGAGCCTGAGCGCCCGCTAACAATCACCAGTTTCATATCTAACCCTAAGCCTTAAGTTGTGTGCAAATAGTGTGATCTAAGTATCTGATGTTTAGTGATGAAATCAACATAAAAAAGCCCAGACAAACGCTGGGCTTTTTGACTACCTGCGATCAACATCAGTGTTGGTGATGCTTTTCCTTATGTCGAACAATCTGCCGATCGAGCTTATCAGACAATTTATCGATAGCTGCATAAAGGTCTTCTGACTGTGCAATAGCAAATAGTTTGGCGCCTGACGTTCGAATCACGGCCTCTGCTTTCTGCACCATTTTGTCCACACTTAAAATAACCTGCATGCTGGTGATGTGGTCAAAGTGTCGCTCGACTTTACCGAGTTTATTGGTGGCGTAATCACGGAGGGCGTTTGTTAGTTCAACATGGTGTCCACTGATGGTCATTTGCATGAGACTCTTCCTCGCTACGTTGGTGACGATAGCGGGGGCCGGAGCTTCCAGCCATGAGCGGGACGGGCGGGCGAGGCGGCACTGAGTTAGCCATTGCCCGGACGGCCTGTTATGTCCGGAAGCAGTGGTCCCCAGTTAAAAAACTAGAAATTCGTTATCTGCTTCACTCTACATCAACATCCGATACAACTCTTTTTTGCCATGAAGTCGGGGTTAAAGCAAGCGCTTTCGATCACTGGAAGATGGGATATTGAGCGCTTCGCGATATTTCGCAATGGTGCGTCTAGCGACCTCAATTCCTTCCTTCAGCAACAAGTCCGCAATTTTGTTATCACTCAATGGTTTACGAGGATCTTCTTGTGCCACCAGCTTTTTGATCATGGCACGAATGGCGGTTGATGAAGCCTCGCCGCCACCGCTGGTCGCGACATGACTCGAGAAAAAATACTTTAATTCGAACAATCCGCGCGGCGTTAACATGAATTTTTGGGTGGTCACACGTGAAATGGTCGACTCATGTAGGCCGACTTCATCAGCAACTTCACGCAAAATTAGTGGTCGCATGGCCTCTGGCCCGTCTTCAAGAAAGCCACGTTGGTGTTCAACAATGCAGCTAGCGACTTTCAGTAGCGTTTCATGACGACTTTGCAAGCTTTTGATAAGCCAGCGAGCCTCTTGCAAATGGTCTTTAATAAAGACGTTATCACTGCTGCTATCAGCGCGTTTTAATAGGCTGGCGTAGTGGCTATTAATGCGTAGCTTGGGCGCTGCATCAGGGTTTAGCTCTACTAACCAACGACCTTTGTGTTTACGTACCACTACATCTGGAATGGTAGGGCGGTCTTGTTCGCCTGAGGCCCAGCCTGCGCCTGGGTGTGGTTTGAGCTGGCGGATGAGTGCTAAGGCGGACTCAATATCGGTGGTGCTCATCTGGGTGCTACGAGCCAGATTAGCTAAGTTTGAGTTGGCGATTTTGTCAGCGTGATGCGTCATTAAATTTAGCGCCACTGAGCGACCAGGTGTGAGTTCGGCCAAGTGTTTTAGCTGAATGAGTAAGCATTCGCATAAGTCACGGGCTGCAACCCCAATCGGATCAAACTGCTGTACACGATGCAAGACAGCAATGACTTCGTCTTCTTCAACGGCCTCATCGCGCCAATGACTGATGGTATCAATAACATCTTCTAAGCTTGAAGTGAGATAACCACGCTCATCCAAGCTATCAATAATAGCCTCTGCAATTAAGCGATCGGTGTCAGAAAATGGCGTTAAGTTAAGCTGCCAGCGCAGATGGTCTTGCAGGCTTTCAGCGGGGGCATTGCGCTCTTCAATGGGGTTGCCGTCTTCGTCTGAGCGTTCGTTATTGCTTGCTGATGCGCTGCTTTGGTAAACGTCATCCCAAGCGGTATCAACAGGCAGTTCATCCGGCATGTCGGCCTGTTGATCCATGTCATGCAAGGGCGCATCTTGTTCGCGTTCGCTGGACTCAATATCGCCAGCCTCATGGCGAACTTCGCTGCTGCCTTCTTCTAGGTCTAATAAGGGATTGTTATCCAATGCCTGCTGCACTTCTTGCTGCAGCTCTAGCGTTGAAAGTTGCAGTAGCCGAATGGCTTGCTGCAATTGCGGAGTCATGGTCAGGCTTTGCCCCAGACTCAGCTGTAAACCGGCTTTCATCATAAGGAGAATTGCTCGCCCAAATAGACTTCGCGCACCAATGGGTTTGATAAGATTTCGGAAGGTGTGCCCTCGGCAATTTCAACACCAGCGCTGACGATGTAAGCTTTTTCACAGATATCTAGGGTTTCACGCACATTGTGGTCGGTAATCAATACCCCAATGCCACGGTTTTTTAAGTGAGTGATAATGCCTTTGATGTCATTGACAGAAATTGGGTCAACACCGGCAAAAGGCTCATCAAGCAAAATGAAGCGTGGGTCACTGGCTAATGCGCGTGCAATTTCCACCCGTCGACGCTCACCACCGGAAAGACTCATGCCTAAGTTTTTACGGATGTGCGTAATATGAAACTCTTCAAGTAGCGAATTGAGTTTGTCTAAGCGTGCTTGTTTGGTCATTCCTTTGCGCGTTTCTAGAATGGCTAAAATATTATCTTCTACGCTGAGCTTGCGAAAAATAGAGGCTTCTTGCGGCAGGTAGCCAATGCCTTTACGTGCTCGGCCGTGCATGGGCAGATGCGAGATGTCGACGCCGTCTAAACTAATGCGGCCGCAGTCCATGGGAACCAACCCCACAATCATATAAAAGCTGGTGGTTTTGCCGGCGCCATTAGGGCCAAGTAAGCCCACGATTTGCGCGCTCTCTACCGTTAGGCTCACGTCCTTAACAACCGTTCGCCCTTTGTAGGCTTTTGCTAAGTTATCAACACGTAAGGAGCTCATTGTGCTTTCCCCGATGATTCACGTATGGAGGGTGGGAAAATAAGCTGGACGCGCTCGGTATCATTGCCGCTGGCCTCAATTTGTTTGCGGGTCGTTGAGTAAACAATCCGTGGTCCGGAAAAGCTGGCGCTGTCTTGACGCAAAACGGCGTTGCCAATCAACGTCACTGAGCTATCGCGATTATCAAAAATGACTTCATTTGCTTCGCCTTTAACCAAGCCTTTATTGGGGTCAACTCTTTGTTGAAAGCGTGCGGGTTTACCTAAGGTGCGAGCAATGGTTAGGGCGCCTTTGTCGTCGACATTTAAAATAAGACTGTCGCCACGTACCTCCATAGTGCCTTGTTTAACGAGCACATTGCCACGGTACACCGCTTCACCTGCGCGCTCATCAAAGCGTGCATTATTAGCCGTAATTTC
>CAYYWS010000189.1:0-3268 GCA_964473955.1 uncultured Paraperlucidibaca sp.
CGCGAAAATAACCGTTTTGTGATTAACGATATTGTGTTTAAAGCCAGCGAACATTTGCAGGCAGAACGCTTATCTACTCATCTAAAACGCAGGGATTTCTAATGGCTGGACGCCACATTTTAGTCATTAACGCAGGCAGCTCATCGTTAAAATTTGCCTTAGTTAACGAAGCACAAGCGCAGTTTCCAATCCAAGGCTTAGCAGAACGTCTTGGCAGCGCCGAAGCCATGCTGCATTGGCAAGAAGGTAATGAGAAACACTCACGGTCTATCAGTAACGCCACTCACACTGAAGCTTTAGCACAATTACTGCCCCTTGTTGAGGCAGTGGCCGGCGGCAAAATTAGTGGTGTTGGTCATCGTGTAGTTCATGGCGGTGAAGACTTCACCACCGCTTGCCTAATCGACCAGAATGCCTTGGCTGCCATTAATGCCAACACACCGTTGGCTCCATTGCATAATCCAGCTAATTTACAAGGTATTGCAGCGGTAACCGCACTTTACCCAGAGCTGCCACAAGTGGCTGTTTTTGACACCGCTTTCCATCAAACCATGCCCGAAAAGGCCTATCGTTATGCGCTGCCAGAGGCTTTGTACCGCGAACATGGAGTTCGTCGTTATGGCTTTCATGGCACCAGTCACCAATATGTCAGCACACAGGCAGCTAAACTGGCCGAACTAAGTTACGACAACAGCAGTTGGTTAGTCGCGCATTTAGGCAATGGCTGCTCTACCTGCGCGGTACTGAACGGACATAGCGTTGATACCAGTATGGGCATGACACCGTTAGAGGGGCTGGTGATGGGTACCCGTAGTGGTGATGTTGACCCCAATTTACATAGCCATTTAGCACGCACATTGGGCTGGTCTTTAAATGAGATCGACCGAATGTTGAATCAAGACAGCGGTTTATTGGGCTTATCAGGCCTATCAAATGATATGCGCCAGTTGGAGGCTGCTAGAGCCGATGGCCACCCAGGTGCCACCTTGGCCATTGATGTGTTCTGTTATCGCTTAGCCAAGTCCCTTGCCGCACTCAGTTGCGCCCTACCCAACTTAGATGGTTTAGTGTTTACCGGCGGCATTGGCGAAAACTCGTCGCTAATTCGTGCCAAAACCGTGGCGCAGCTTGGGCTATTGAACCTGCACATAAATGACGATGCCAACGCCAACTGCATTCGTGGTAAGTCTGGCCCCATTCAGCAGTCAGGCTCTCGTCGCATTTTGGTCGTGCCCACCAATGAAGAGCGACAAATTGCCATCGAGGCACTAGCACTTTTGAACGAATAACAAGGACGATGTTATGCAAACTTTCTTTTTGGCCCCCAATAGCTTTGGTGTTGGCCTAACATCAGCCAGCTTAGGCTTGTTTCGTACCCTGGAGCGTGCTGGCCTAAAAGTTGGCTTCTTTAAGCCCGTGGCACAAAATCATAAAGGTGACAGCGGCCCCGAACGCTCCAGCGCACTCATGAGCCAATGCCATGGCATCAACGTTCCTACCCCATTAGAACAAACCCGTGTTGAGCGTCTCTTAGGTGATGGTCATATGGATGACCTGCTTGAAGAGTGCATGCACCTGTTTGAACAAGCAGGCAAAGACAAAGACGTGGTCATTGTTGAAGGCATGGTGCCCACACGATCAGTACATTACGCTGGCGAATTAAATGCCCGTTTAGCCACCAGCTTAAGTGCCGATGTGATTCTGGTGTCCGCTCCTGACGATGACAACATCAGCGCCTTTGCAGACCGCATTGAAATTCAGGCACAGCAATTTGGCGGCATCAAGAGTAGTCGTGTGGTCGGTGTTATCGTCAATAAAGTCCCTAACGACGACTTTATTAATACCTTTAGCCAGCACGCCAGCATGATACGCCAAGGCGATATTCGTCTGCTGGGTGCCATCCCACTAAACCCAATGCTAAACGCGCCTAGAACCAGTGATATTGCCGGTCTGCTCAAGGCGCATGTCTTGCATGCAGGGAATATGGAACAACGGCGTATGACCCGTATTGTCTTGGGTGCGCGCACAGTGGCCAACTTAGTTGAGAGCCTAACGCCAGGTGTGTTGGTTGTTACCCCCGGCGACCGTGATGATGTGATTCTGGCCACCTGTTTAGCCGCTAGCAATGGTGTGCCATTGGCAGGCCTATTACTGGGTAGTGACTTCACACCCGATCAGCGCATCATGGCGCTCTGCCAAGGCGCGCTGCAAAGTGGCCTACCCGTCATGACAGTAGCCACTAACTCCTATGACACTGCCGCCAACTTAGATCGCATGAATAAAGAAATCCCCATTGATGACAGCGAGCGAGCGGAGCGAGTCACCGAATTTGTGGCCAGTCATTTGGATCATGCTTGGTTAGAAAGCCGCTGTGAAACACCACGCGAATTGCGCCTGTCACCATCAGCCTTTCGTTACCAGTTGGTGCAACGCGCCTCTGCCGCCAATAAACGTATTGTCTTGCCTGAAGGCGCTGAGCCTCGCACGGTTCAAGCCGCTGCCATTTGCCAACGTCGTGGCATTGCCCGCTGTGTACTATTAGCCAAACCAGAGGAAGTCGAAGCCGTAGCCAAAGCGCAAGGCATTGAACTACCAGAAGGTCTAGAAATTATTGACCCAGCCGTGGTGCGCGAACGTTATGTTGAGCCTATGGTGGAGCTGCGCAAGGGTAAAAATCTCAATGCGCCCATGGCCACTGCCCAGCTAGAAGATAATGTAGTGTTAGGTACCATGATGTTGGCACTTGATGAAGTCGATGGCCTAGTTTCGGGCGCCATTAACACCACCGCCAACACCATCCGCCCAGCATTTCAGCTCATTAAAACTGCGCCCGGTTATAACTTGGTGTCGTCCATTTTCTTTATGTTGCTGCCAGACCAAGTACTGGTCTATGGCGATTGCGCGGTGAATCCCGAACCCAATGCAGCTGAATTGGCCGAGATTGCCTTACAAAGTGCGGCATCAGCACGTGCCTTTGGCATCGAGCCACGAGTAGCCATGATCAGTTATTCAACCGGAGACTCAGGTACCGGGGCTGATGTTGAGAAAGTACGTGAAGCCACTCGTTTAGCACAAGCAGCCGAGCCGGACTTATTGCTTGATGGGCCATTGCAGTACGACGCCGCCGCCATCGAAAGTGTTGGCCGCCAAAAAGCGCCCAACAGCCTAGTTGCAGGCCGTGCCAATGTGTTTATTTTCCCCGACTTAAATACCGGCAACACCACTTATAAAGCGGTGCAGCGTAGCGCCGACTGCATCAGTGTTGGCC
>CAYYWS010000190.1:0-3264 GCA_964473955.1 uncultured Paraperlucidibaca sp.
TTGTGGATGCGACCTATGCTTATCAAGTTAGTGCTCGTGGCATGTCGGCCGATATCGTGGCTAAACTGGAGCAATTAGTACTGCAAGGTGCAGAGCCAGGCTTAACGTTATTGCTGGATATGCCAGTAAGTGAAGGCATGCAGCGCGCACAAGCACGAGCGGCGTTTGATCGTTTTGAGCAAGAGCAGTTGGGCTTTTTTGAGCGTGTGCGTGCGGGTTATCTTGTGCGTGCAGAGCAATCGCCGGAACGTATTCGAGTAATAGATGCCAGTGTGCCTTTGGCGCAGGTGCAAGCTACTTTAAATAATGAACTGAATAGTTATATCGAGCGTTTGTTATGACCATGGCAAGGGCTTATCCCTGGCAAAAGGGACTATGGTCTTCTTTGTGTCGCTTGGCTGAATCTGGCCGCATGCCACATGCTTTATTGTTGGCAGCACCTGCTGGTATGGGCAAACAGGTGTTTGCTCGGGCGTTGGCGCAGTGGCAGTTATGCCAGCAAAAAACGGCGGATGGTGCTTGTGGTGTTTGTCGAAGTTGTCAGCTGTTACAGGCAGGCAGTCATCCTGATTTGATGTGGGTGTCACCTGATACTGACGGTGAAAAAGCCAGTAAAGTCATTAAGATTGAGCAGGCCAGAGCCGTGGTTGAGTTTGCGAATCAAACTGCGCAAATGGAAGGTTATCGGGTCGTGGTATTAAGCCCGGCTGATGCGCTCAATACATCATCAGCAAATGCCTTATTAAAAACCCTAGAAGAGCCGGGCCAACGCAGCCTATTTTTGCTGCTGACGGATAAGCCTGCTGCGTTACTACCCACTATACGCAGTCGCTGTCAGCTTCTGCCATTGACAGTTCCTGATGAGCAGGTGGCAAAAGCTTGGTTGGCCGAGTCGATAACTGACGAGCTTCAGCGTGAAACCGTTTGGCGTTTAAGTCGCGGCGCACCAGAAGCGGCTCAAGTGTTGGCGCAAAGTGCTTGGTTTGCTGCCCGAGCTGGCGTGTTAGGCGACTTGATTGCGGTAGCGGCGCGTAAGCGTGCACCTCTTCAGGCCGCTGCAAGTTGGCAGTCGTTAAATGCGGAAGACCAAATGAGTGCTTGGCACAGTGTGTTGGATGATGCCGTGCAACTGCAAATGCTGCCAGATTACGTCTCGGCGAACCAAGATTTGCATATGGATATTGCGCAATTAGCACAGACAGTTAGCGCCAAAGCCATGTTAGAAGCGTTGTTTGAAGTGGTTGAAGCTCGACGTTTGCTCACCACCAATGTGCAGGCGCAAACTATAGCCGAGAGCCTTTGGCTGCGTTGGGCCACATTAACGCGACCGAATTAAGTTAAGGGGAAGTGCTGTGTTTGTTGATAGTCACTGTCATTTGGACTGTCTGAAGTTAGATCGCCATAACGGTTCACTCGATGCTGCCTTAGAGGCTGCGCGTGCACGCGGTGTTGGGCATTTTTTATGCATCAGTATTGAATTGGAAACCTTTCCAGAAGTGCTGCGTATTGCTGAGCGTTATGACGATGTTTTTGCCACCGTTGGTGTGCACCCATGCCATACGGCCTCTCGTCAGCCTAGTGTTGATGAGTTATTAACACTGGCGGCACACCCCAAAGTGATTGGGATTGGTGAAACCGGCCTGGATTATTTTCATGATGCCAGCACCAAAGCACAGCAGCAGGCCATGTTTTCAACCCATATTGAAGTGGCTAAGCGCACCGGCAAACCGTTAATTATTCACACCCGCGCATCTCGTGAAGACGTTTTGGCGCAGTTGGCTGCTGAGGGTGCAGAGCGGGCGGTTATGCATTGTTTTACTGAAGATTGGAACACGGCCAAAGCGGCGCTTGATTTAGGTTATTACATTTCGATTTCGGGCATTGTGACCTTCAATAAGGCACAGGAATTAAAAGAAGTCGCAAAGCTTGTGCCACTTGACCGTTTATTAATTGAAACGGATGCCCCGTACTTAGCGCCGGCTCCAAATCGCGGCCGTCCCAATGAGCCCGCTTATTTGCCAGATACGGCTGCTTGTATCGCAGAGTTGCGTGGCATCTCGATTGATGAGTTAGCAGCGGCCACCACGGCTAATTATCAGCGACTGTTTCGTCTGGATACACTACCGCCATTTGTTGGATCACGTTAAACTTTCGATTGATCAAGCATCTAGCGGTAATAACTCGGAGACATCATGACTGATCTGGCACGCGCCACCCAAAAGGCTCGCGAATTTCGTCAACGCGAACAGGCCATTCTTGATAGTGCACAAGCATTATTTATGGAGCAGGGTGAAGATAAAGTCACGGTTGAAATGATTGCCGACAAAGTGGGAATTGGTAAAGGCACCATTTACAAGCACTTTGAAACCAAAAACGAAATTTATCTGCTGCTCATGATTCGTTATGAAGAAGAGCTGGCGGATTTATTTCGCCGCATCGATATTTCGGAAGATAAGCAGTCGTTGGTACGTGAATACTTCACGTTTCGTGTGCAAGACGCCGACAAATACCTGCTGTTTGATCGTATTGAAAGCAAGATGGTCGCTGACAATGCAGTGCCTGAGTTAGTGGAAAAACTGCATGCCATTCGCCAATCCAATATGGAAAAGCTGTGTTCGATGGTGCAAATGCAAATTGACGCCGGCAAATTGGCTGATGTTGATCCCACCTATCATATTGCCGCGGCGTGGGCCTTGGCGCATGGTGCATCCGCACTTATGAAGTCTAGCTTCTATGCACAATTTGTCGGCGAGCAAGAACCCTTTTTAGATTTCCTGCTGAATATCGCCGTGCGTATGGGCAATAAAAGGGTGTTGGGTTTGTCTAAGTAATGCCATCTTGTCGTTTTTTACGTCGCTAATACCCTATAGAGGGTGGGTTATGGTTGACCTCTGAGGTATCAGGCGGCAAGATAGCTGGCCTTTTAGGCAACCGAAACGTTGCCTTGCGCATAATTAATCTGTCATTGACCAAGAAGCTGAGGATTCCATGAAGGTTCTGGTAGCTGTCAAACGCGTTGTCGACTACAACGTAAAAGTTCGTGTGAAAGCGGACAACTCCGGCGTTGAGCTGGCTAACGTCAAAATGGCGATGAACCCATTCTGCGAAATTGCGGTTGAAGAAGCCGTTCGCTTGAAAGAAAAGGGCATTGCTACCGAAATTATCGCTGTGTCAGTTGGCGCAACTAACTCGCAAGAGCAGTTACGTACAGCTATGTCTTTAGGTTCTGATCGTGGCATCTTGGTTGAAGCCCCAGACGCAGAG
>CAYYWS010000191.1:0-3196 GCA_964473955.1 uncultured Paraperlucidibaca sp.
TGATCAAAACCGCGCAAGAACAAATCACCACGATAAATTTGATGAACATCAGCGCCCAGGCCATGAAAAATTGAGGCAAATTCGACGGCAATATAGCCGCCCCCAACCACTAAAACGCGCTTTGGAAGCTCAGCTAAAAAGAACGCTTCATTAGAACCAATTGCCAATTCACGACCAGGAATATCTGGAATATGTGGCCAGCCACCCGTCGCAATCAGAATATGTTTGGCACGAATACGCTGCTCATTAACTTGCACCGTATGTGCATCTAATAACTTGGCGTGGCCGTTCAGCAAGTTGACACCAGCACCGTCTAATAAACGCTGGTAAACACCATTTAGCCGTTTAATTTCAGTGTTTTTATTTTCAATTAAGCTCGCCCAATTAAACACTGGAGCCGTCATTGACCAGCCATACCCTTCAGCATGCGCAAAGTGTTCATTAAACGCCGCGCCATGCACTAACAGCTTTTTTGGCACACAACCCACATTCACGCAGGTACCCCCAAGATAACGGCTTTCTGCAATCGCTACACGCGCACCAAAACCAGCAGCAAAGCGTGCTGCCCTTACCCCGCCAGAGCCTGCCCCAATTACAAATAAGTCAACATCGTATGACATTAGCTTGCCTCTATATGTGTCAGTGCAGTCGCTAGTCGTTGCACACTGCGCTCAAGGTTAAACAGCTTATCAAGCCCAAACAGCCCGACACGGAAGGTTTTAAATTGATCACCTTCATCACACATTAGTGGCACACCTGCAGCGGTTTGCAAACCTAGCTCAATAAAACGACTACCGTTGTGTAAGGCCGTATGTTCAGTATGTAAAACCACCACACCCGGCGCCTCAAAACCCTCTGCCGCCACACTATGAAAACCGTGTGACTTAAACAGCGCGCGAACAGACTGACCTAGTTGCCACTGACGTTGCTTTAAATCTTCTAAACCGGCGGCAACGGTTTCTTGCATCACCTCACAGAACTTGGCTAAGGCATCTGTTGGCATAGTGGCATGATAGGCATGGCCACCATTTTCGTAGGCTCGCATAATCGACAACCACTTTCGCAAATCACCCGCAAAACTACTGCTATGCGTTTGTTCAATCTGCTCAAGCGCGGCTTCACTCAGCATGATTAAGGCGCTACAGGGCGATGCTGACCAACCCTTTTGCGGCGCGCTAATGAGCACATCGACACCACAGGCCTTCATGTCTACCCACAACGTGCCAGAAGCCACACAATCCAGCACAAACAAACCACCATAGCCATGTACTGCGTCGGCCACTGCTTTTAAATAATCATCAGGCAAAATAATGCCAGAGGCCGTTTCTACATGCGGGGCAAACACAAGGTCTGGCTGATGCGTATTGATGTAGTCCACAACATCTACAATGGTTGGAGGTGCCCATGCACTGTGCTGACTGGCCGATAACGGCTTAGCTTTCAGAACATGGGTTTGTGCAGGAATTTTGCCGGCATCAAAAATTTGGCTCCAACGATAACTAAACCAGCCATTACGAATCACTAAGCAGTTTTTATCATGTGCTAACTGACGCGCCACCGCCTCCATGCCAAAACTTCCCCCGCCCGGCATAACGGCTACAGCATCGGCGTTATAGACCTGTTTTAATGTTGAAGAGATGGTACGCATCACCTGTTGAAAACGAGGCGACATATGGTTAAGCGCACGATCGGTAAATACCACAGAATACTCATGAAGCTCGGCTTGAGACACAGCAACACCCTGATGCAATTAAAAAAGATGACATGGTATAGCGTGACTTAGGCCACCATGCAAACTCAAGCTTGATTGGAGGACATATTATGCGACAAGAACACGATTCCTTTGGCGCCATTGACGTCCCCGAGCAAGCACTATGGGGCGCGCAAACACAACGCTCATTAAAGTATTTTCGTATCTCTGAAGAACGCATGCCAGAGCCACTAATCTTAGCCTTGGCACAAGTAAAACGCGCCTGCGCACAAGCAAATGCCGAACTGGGCTTATTGGCGCAGGAAAAAGCAGATGCGATTAGCTCGGCCGTAGCCGAAATCCTTAATGGGCAGCATACAGATGCTTTCCCCTTGGTGGTTTGGCAAACCGGCTCTGGCACACAAACTAATATGAATATGAATGAAGTGTTGGCCAATCGCGCCTCTGAACTATTAGGCGGTGAACGTGGCAGCCAGCGCCTAATCCACCCCAATGATGAGGTCAATCGCGGCCAATCTTCGAATGATATTTTTCCAACTGCCATGCACTTAGCTGCTGTGTTAACACTGCAACAAAAGCTACTGCCTGCGCTGCAGGCGCTTAGTCAAACCTTGGCTGATAAAGTCGATGCCTATGCTGATATCGTCAAAATAGGCCGTACACATTTACAAGATGCCACGCCGCTAACCTTGGCTCAGGAAGTCTCGGGCTGGTTAGCGCAGCTGCAATTAGCCAAGGCCGCCATTAATCAAAGCCTGCCTGCATTGTCGGCGCTTGCCGTTGGTGGCACTGCCGTTGGTACTGGGCTAAATACCCATGCAGAGTTTGCGCAACGCGTCGTGGACAAACTCTCCGCAGACAACGATCAAGCATTTACCGTTGCCGACAACAAGTTTGCCGCGTTAGCGGGACATGAACCCCTACTGCAGACCCATGGCGCCCTAAAAACCTTGGCGGTAGCCTTATTCAAAATAGCCAACGATGTGCGCTGGTTAGCCTCTGGCCCACGCTGTGGCTTGGGTGAATTACGACTACCGATGAATGAGCCAGGTAGCTCGATCATGCCGGGGAAAGTCAATCCAACCCAATGTGAGGCTCTGACCATGGTGTGCTGCCAAGTCATGGGCAATGACACTGCCATCACCTTTGGTGCTGCTTCTGGCAACTTTGAGTTGAATGTTTATAAACCCATGATCATCCACAATGTGCTGCAAAGTGTGCGCCTGCTGACCGATGCCATACACAGTTTTGATCAACATTGTCTGCAAGGTATGACTGCAGATCGCGAGCGCATTGAGCAGCTTCTACAACAGTCGCTGATGTTGGTAACAGCACTAAACCCACATATTGGGTATGACAACGCCGCAGCGATTGCTAAACATGCCTATCAAGCAGGCCTATCGTTACGCGAGGCGGCCATCAGCTCTGGTTTGGTCAGTGCCGAGCAGTTTGATGCTTGGGTAAAGCCTGAGCAGATGACTTAGT
>CAYYWS010000192.1:0-908 GCA_964473955.1 uncultured Paraperlucidibaca sp.
TCACCCTTGCTTATAGCGGGTGGTTTTTTAGTGGGATTCGGTACGCGTCGTGGCAGTGGCTGCACATCGGGGCATGGTGTTTGCGGCATGGCTAGGTTTTCGTCGCGATCGTTTACGGCAACTCTGGTGTTTATGTTGGTCGCTGCCATTACCGTTTTTGTTATGCGCCATAGTGGAGGACTGGTATGAAAACCTCGTTGACTGCCAAAGCAATACCGTTATGTGTAGGTCTGCTATTTGGCTTAGGCTTACATATTTCGGGCATGACCAACCCTGAGCGTGTTTTGGGCTTTTTAGATGTTGCTGGTGCCTGGGATCCAACCTTAGCGTTTGTGATGGGCGGCGCGCTGTTAATTACATTTCCCGCTTTTTGGCTAACCCAGAAAAAGCAAAAACCGTTGTTTGAGCCACGCTTTTATCTGCCAACACTCACTAAAGTTGATCGTCCACTATTAGAGGGTGCGGCATTGTTTGGTCTGGGTTGGGGACTAGTGGGTTTGTGCCCGGGGCCTGCATTGGCCAATTTAGTGACATTGCGCGGAGAAATACTGCTATTTGTTGGTGCCATGGTTGCTGGCATGTTGGTGCACGACCGCTTAGTGCGTCGTTAATAAAAGCAAGACGCCCTCAAAGCTGGGCGTCTTGATAAAGCTTCTGCCAAATTTCGCGCCCGGTTTGATCATAGGCCTGCACAGTTTCAAAAAAAGATTTGCGAGCTGTTTTGTTAATAAATTGATCCGGCAATAGTGGGTCATATATGACGGCTCGTATCGCATCATGTCCAATTAAAAACGATTCACGTGCAGCTTGCTCGGTATCTAAGTCTGCTGCTTTATTCATCCAAGACGTCAGCTCTTGGGTGAGTGAAACATATTGCGTATTAAGTCGTTCGGTTTTCCAACCATCAA
>CAYYWS010000192.1:945-3137 GCA_964473955.1 uncultured Paraperlucidibaca sp.
GATGGCCTCAACCTCTAAACCAAGGCTGTGCAAGCGCGAACTAACGGCTTGGCTGTCTGCTTCAATATTGTCAGGGCGGATAAATAGCCCTTGCTCCAGCGGGTAAAAGCCCAGCATGTTGAGTGCACGTTCTCGATGGCGTAATGCGGTACGATCGCTGCGGCCTAAGTGTCCGGTAAAGATAGCCAAGTAATGTCCATTCCATGGCCGCAGTTTGTGATCACGGTTTCGCCAAGCAGTGACATCATTAAATAAATTAATGCCGGCTGGACCAATTTGATAACAGCCACGACCACTGGCTCGAATGAGTCCGTCGGCAGAAAGTCTAGCCAGAGCAACTCGAACGGAGTTTTCACTAATGGCGAATAGTTGGCATGCAACAATCGCCTCACGTGCCAATAAGCTGTGATTATCTGCGGCAAGCAGTAAGTCCAAAATCAGGTGGCGGGCATTAATTTTCATTGGTGCTGTCTTAACTAAGGAGTAGTAAGTTGTGCGCGCTTAAGGCCTAGTTCATCTAGCCGCTGGCGTGTTAGTTGCAGATAAATCTCACCAGCATGATAAGCCGCCAGGCTACCACCGCCATAATCATCAAATGCTTTCATTGTGAGTGCTTTGCGTGCATCCAGCCAGATAGCTTGCTGTTCAATTAGGTCTTGATGGTTGTCTATATCAGCGACTCTAAGCAGCTCTTGAAACTTGATGTAAAGCTTGGCGTCGTAGACTGTATTGAGATTTGCCATGCTGAAATTGAGTTCTTGTTGTGGCAAATCAGTAGCGATCCACTCTTCTAGCTGCTCTATTGACTGTGTTAAATCTGGTACCCATTGGCTATAAGCTTTTGGTGAAACCTCTCGCTGATCAAGAGCTGCAGGCTCTGAAACATTTTCTGGTGCGCTATCAAGGTCTGGGTCAGCAATAGCTTCGGTTGTTGTTTGGGGTGTCGCCCAATAGATGGCGCTGGTGGCTGCCCATAACAGGCCAAACCCAACAAAAGAAAGTGCAATGGCTTTAAGGCTGTTCATAGCAGTCATCGGCGTAAGTCATTATGGCGACATCATCCGTGGTCTACAGACGTCTGTCAAAGTGAATGCGCTTGTGCCGCTTGTCGCTTTTGCTAAGGTGACAAATGTTTTTTAATGTTAGGCGCATGAGCTATGGTTGCTAAAAAATCATGAGTTCATGCATTTAGAAAAATACTTGCCGAACATTGGCTTATCGCTTCTTTGAAATCTGTATATGAGCAGTATGCTTCAACCTTATATGCGCCTTAGTCACTTTTAATCTAAACGATCAAATCATTCAGTCAGCTGACGGACCACTAATGGCGAGTGTTTTAGCCAAGTAAAGTCGTTTCAGACGATTGGCATTATGCATTTTTAGTTATGGCTGATTAGCTCAAGTGCTGTCATGTTGTCTGGGTGGTTTCCCTTAACCATTTAAACGGAGGGCCTATGAGTTATGTGATGTCGTCCATTTTACTGGGGCTGATCATGGTCAGCATTCGAGCGCTGATGACGGAGGGACATCGGCATCCCATCAAGTCGCAAGTGATACCTAAATAATTATTTTTTTGTTTTTACCCCCATATCTTACCTACAACGACCAAGCAAATTGGTCGTTGTAGGCTATGTCATTGTTGTTGTTCACGGTATGCTGCTCCGATATTAATAATAAAGGCAGCCATTATGTCAGGGCGTTGGCTTAACCGCATTGAAGTCGTAGGCAACCGCCTGCCAGATCCTGTCACCTTATTTGTCATTGCTATCGCGCTATTAATGGCGGTGTCGGCATGGCTTGCCAGTCAGCAAGTAACGGTTGCGCATCCTGGTACAGGTGAGGCAATCACGGCTGTGAGCCTGTTATCTGCGCCTATCCTGACACGTTTACTTACGGACATTCCCCAGTTGTTTGCTGCATTTCCACCGCTTGGTTTGGTGTTAGTGATGATGGTGGGTGTTGGTTTAGCCGAGCGCAGTGGTCTCATTGCAGCAAGTCTAGGCGGATTGGCAAGAGCAGTTCCAAAATCACTACTAACGCCAACGATTGTCTTTATTGGTGTAATTTCTAGCTTAGCTGTAGATGCCGGTTATGTTGTGGTCATTCCATTGGCGGCTATGTTGTTCCAGCAGGCAGGGCGGCATCCCTTAGCTGGTATTGCGGCCGCCTGTGCCGGCGTGTCAGCAGGGTTT
>CAYYWS010000193.1:0-3128 GCA_964473955.1 uncultured Paraperlucidibaca sp.
GCACCAAAGGTGAAGAGAAGCCGGAAGATGTGCGTCAAGACTATGAAGGTTTTCCGGCCTATATCGATTTTGCTTCGGTGACTTATTTGGTTGATGCCGTGATCGACTTTAATAAAGATCGTATGGGCGGCCAGCTCACCTTTAAGGCGCCGCGCTCTAAGGTGCCTAATATTTCCAGTAATAGCTCGCTTGAAGAGCGTATTGCCTATGTGCTGCAGTCTGAAATTAATCCAGGTCTAGCTGCTCACAATGGCAGTGTGTCGCTGGAAGAGTGTTATGAGGATGAAGAGTTTGGCTTAACCGCGGTATTGAAGTTTGGTGGTGGTTGCCAAGGCTGTTCAGCAGTCGACATGACTTTAAAGCAGGGTGTGGAAACAACACTGAAAGCTAATATTCCAGAGCTGGCACGAGTGGTAGACACCACCGACCACAGCAAGCGCGAAAACGCTTATTTTAAGTAAGCTGAGACATAAAAAAGATCGCCAAATGGCGGTCTTTTTTTATGGTGCTTTTGCTATTTCTACATCAGCGCGGTTTACCAAAAAAACGAGCTTGACCTTGACCACTGATAGCACGAACTCGCCAACGGTAGGTGCCAGAGCTGACGTTAGCAGATAGGTTCTTCTCCGCAGCCGCACCTGTGTTGCTTGAAACGGTTGTCCAAGAGGTTCTAAACAAAGAGCGCTGTTGACGTTCTAAGTAAAGCTCTGCACTTAGGCCGCTGGGTAAGCGTAAGAACCCTTCAAGCTGACCACCATTAAAACTAAAGCCGGCGGTGCTGGGCGCATAACCACTTTGTCCGGCTGATAAGTTAATGGTGTAGCTGGTGCAGCCAGTGCATGGTGGTTGATCCGGAGTAGGTTCGGGTTCTGGCTCCGGTGGCGTCGGAATAGAAACAGAGCCACCGAGCTGACTGGTATTCAGCAGTTTGTTAGGGGAGCCGTTGACGTTACTAATCACATTATTCGACGTGCTGGCCAAAATGGCTTGCGCCACTTGTGCTGGTGTTGCACTGGGTTGTCCCGATAAGTACAAGGCTGCAGCACCCGCTACATGAGGGGCTGCCATGGATGTACCGCTTAAGGTTGCTGTCGCAGTATCGCTATTATGTGACGCCGATAAAATACCAGTGCCTGGAGCGAACAAATCAACACAGCTGCCATGGTTAGAGAAGCTTGAGCGGCGATCCTGAATATCTGATGAAGCCACGGTTAACGCATTTGGCACACGATTTGGCGAGCCATTACAGGCATTGGCATTATCATTGCCGGCAGCAGCAACAAAGGTGATGCCAGCCGCAATGGCATTATTAACTGCGGTATCGAGTGCGGTAGAGCTAGCGCCGCCCAATGACATATTCGCCACAGCAGGTTTTTTGTGATTGGCCGCTACCCAGTCAACACCAGCAATAACACCAGAATTGGCGCCAGAACCGTTACAGCCTAATACACGAATAGGATAGACCATGGCTTTTTTGGCGACCCCATATTGGGTGCCAACCGCAGTGCCGGCTACATGTGTTCCGTGGCCGTTACAATCGTTAGTGTTATTGGGGTCTGTACTGCCACCAAAAAGAAAGCTATTACTGTTAGCCGCAAAATTTCGTCCTGTACCGACACGTGTCACAACTTCACTATGGCTGGCACGAATACCGGTATCAATAATATAGACGTGTGAACCTTGGCCCGCGCTATCGGCATAAATAAAGCTTTGGTTTAACGGCAGGTTGGTTTGGTCGATACGATCTAGCCCCCAAACTGGAGACACTTGCGTGGCGCCAATACTCATGTATTGATCAGGTTCGATGTGCTTAACAATCGGCAGTTTTTCTAGTGCCGGTACGAGTGCCGCTGGTAAGCGTACTGAAAAGCCTTTAACAGCGTGGTTGTAAATAAAGCCTAACTCACCACCGCCGATGGTGCCCAGTACAAAATGTGCAACATTTTCGACCGAATTTAAGCCGAACAAACCACTGACTAATGGCATGTTGAGAAGCACAATGTATTGATCAGGAATTTCGCTTTGCTGCGCTGGAGTATGAGATGGGTTTGCTTGCGCAATGGAAGACAACAGCAATGCGCCAATAAGGCTGAGTTTTTTTAGTGTCATTGGAGTATCCAAAAAAAAGCCGCTTTCGGTTTAGGAAAGCGGCGTTTGTAGTTTAGCGCTTGCGTCCCGGCAGCACGGGTTTGAGTTTGTCACGCATCGAGCGGATAGCCGTTTCAGTCATATCCCAATCAATACAGCCGTCAGTCACCGACTTGCCATATTCCAGGTCATTTAAGTCTTTGGGAATGTCTTGGCGTCCAAACTTCAGGTGTGACTCCACCATCATGCCAACAATGGACTGATTGCCTTCTACAATTTGATTGGCAACGTTATCCATGACCAATGGCTGTAAGCCCGGGTCTTTGTTGGAGTTAGCATGTGAAGCATCAATCATGATGTTCATTGGTGCTTTAGCCTTTTCTAGCTCACGTTCAGCAATAGCAACGGACACGGAGTCGTAGTTTGGTTTGCCGTCACCACCACGTAATACCACGTGGCCATACTGATTGCCGGTGGTGTTGATGACCGCTACTTTACCTTCCGAATTAATGCCTAAAAAGCTGTGCGGGTTTTGCACAGACAGCAGGGCATTGGTGGCTACTTTAAGGCCGCCATCGGTACCGTTTTTGAAACCTACAGGCGAAGACAAACCTGACGACATTTCACGGTGGGTTTGTGATTCGGTAGTACGGGCGCCAATCGCTGTCCATGAAATCAGATCGTGGTAGTACTGTGGCGACATTGGGTCTAGCGCCTCAGTGGCACAGGGCAGGCCTAGCTCATTTAAGTCCAACAGCAACTTACGACCAATATGCAGGCCGTCTTGAATGCGGAATGAATCATCCATGAACGGATCGTTAATTAAACCCTTCCAACCAATGGTGGTGCGCGGTTTTTCAAAATAAACACGCATGACTAAATACAGCGTGTCAGCCACTTCAGCCGCCAGCTTTTTCAAGCGGCCAGCATATTCCATCGCGGCTTCGATATTATGAATGGAGCAAGGCCCCACAACGATAAATAAGCGGTGGTCTTTACCATCTAAAATATTACGAATGACCTGACGGCCCTCAATGACG
>CAYYWS010000194.1:0-3112 GCA_964473955.1 uncultured Paraperlucidibaca sp.
GATCAGACCCGCGCACTTTTAAACTGGGGCTTTAGCAACTTTGAAACAGTTACACCACTAACCTCTGGTCAAGCACTAGCGCAAGCTCCGCTATGGTACGGACGTGAAAGCGTGGTTAACGCAGGTCTTGCTGAAGACTTCTCAGTTACCATGCCACGCGGTAAAAAAGATGATGTTGAAGCCATTACCCGTGTTAACAGCGACCTAAAAGCGCCTATTGCAAAAGGTGATGTCGTTGGTGAAGTTCAAATTAAACTGAATAATGAAATTATCGCCACACAGGCGCTAGTTGCCATGAATGATATTGATCGTGCTAACTTCATTGTTCGTCTATGGCATGGTATTAAGCGTTTCTTTAGCAACCTATTTTAAGGCCTATATTGAAAGGTGACGTTATGGCACGCCCAACCGATATTGCTAACGAAGAGCTGTGGGAGTTCCCGATGGACTTCCCGCTCAATGCGGTGGGGGAAGCTCGCTTCCCTCTGGCACAAATCGTTGCTGACATTATTCGCCGACATGTGCCCGATTTTGACCCTGCCAGCATCGAAATCAAACCCTCGTCAAAAGGCAAGTATGTTGCCATTCGCGCACGCTTTCGTGTCGATAACAAGGACCAAATAAACGGCCTGTATGCCGACATGGCAGCAGAGCCCGCCATCAAAATGGCGCTCTAATGTCCACCTTGGTAAAAGTTAAGTCGCTAGCTCAAGTGGACTATGAGCCCACTTGGCAAGCGATGCGTAACTTCACCGATACACGCGACTCAACGACTCCAGATGAGCTCTGGTTACTGCAACACCCACCGGTTTACACCCAAGGTCAGGCCGGCAAACCTGAACATCTGCTGCTCACTAAAGACATTCCCGTGATTCAGTCTGATCGTGGCGGCCAAGTCACTTACCACGGCCCGGGGCAACTCGTCGGTTACCCACTATTTGACTTAAACCGCCTAAACCTTGGCCCACGAGCTTTTGTCGAAGCCGTTGAAGATGCCTTAGTCATAGCTCTGCAACAGCTCGGTATAAACAACGCTATTGCCAACCGAGATGCGCATGGTGTGTATATTGATGGACGCAAAATCGCCTCGATTGGTTTGCGCCTACGCAAGGGCTGTAGTTATCACGGCTTTGCCTTGAATGTAGATATGGACTTATCGCCATTCTCTGGCATTAACCCTTGCGGTTATGCCGGCTTAAGCATGTGCCAAGTGATCGACTTTGTTGACGCTAAGGAAGGCCTACTTAAACGCGCTGAACAGGCTTGTCTTTTTGGCTTACAACAAACACTCCCCAACTTAGACTTTGGTCTAAAGACTTCACACTAGACGCCAGACATCGTCTTGCACCATAGTCGATATTATTTGACGCCTGAGGTGCGGCATGTCGCCGTGGTTATTACCGCTCATTTCCTTAGCGTATATTGCGCTGTTATTTGCTGTGGCTTGGTGGGGCGACAAACGCAAGCCACAACTAGGGCCAGCAGCACAGGGGATACTCTACAGCCTAACCTTAGCGGTTTATTGCTCATCATGGACTCTGTACGGAGCTGTTGGCGCAGGCATCACGGGCGGCCTAGCCTATCTGCCCATTTACTTAGGCCCCTTACTATTTATCTGGTTTGCTCGCCCACTACTGGCGCGCTTAGTGCTCAGCAGCAAAACCCAGTCCATCACCAGCATTTCCGACTTTATTGCTGCACGTTATGGTAAAGCTCAGCACTTAGCCGCATTAGTTGCCATCATCGCGTTGATTTCTGCCCTGCCCTATATTGCGTTGCAGCTCAAAGCCGTCTCGATGAGTGTGGATGTGCTTAGCCGAGCCGGACTAGGTAATGCCTTTCCAACTCAAGATACTGCATTTTGGACGGGGCTATTTCTGGCCGCGCTCGCCATTTTATTTGGTACCCGCCACATTGATGCCACTGAGCATCATCAAGGCCTAATGCTAGCGGTGGCTTTAGAGTCTATTGTTAAGTTGATTGCGCTGGTTGCAGTGGCATTGTTCGCCTGGTTTAGTTTGCAAAGCCTACCCACTGAATGGGCCAGTGATCATCGCCTAGATAACTTGTTACGTCCTGATCAGTTACCGAGTGGTTTTTTAGCGCAAACCTTATTAGCGTTTTTAGCCATCATCTGTCTGCCTCGCCAGTTTCATGTTGCCGTTGTTGAATGCGACGATGTACGAGCCACCCACAAAGCCCCTATTTGGTTTGGGCTTTACTTAATCATTGTCGCCTGTGCAGTGATACCGATTGCTGCCCTCGCCCTATTACAGCCAGACATAAACTTTCATCCAGATACCGCACTGCTTGTTCTGCCCTTAGCCGCCGGCCATGAAAGCTTAGCCATGCTGGCTTTTATTGGCGGGCTTTCAGCCGCTGCCGGCATGGTGATTGTGGCCTCGGTGGCGCTATCAATCATGGTCTGTAATGACCTCGTTGTGCCCTTACTCATGCGTTATCGGAGTTTTGGCAGCAAGCCTGTGCCCCAGCGTTTATTGCTGATTCGCCGACTGGCCATCATCGCCATCATCGCGCTCAGTTATGGTTACTACCAACTCATCATGGAGTTTTCGCAACTTGCCTCGGTTGGTTTATTAGCCTTTTCAGCGGTCGCGCAATTTGCACCAGCACTGATTGGCGGACTGCTTTGGCGCGGTGGTAGTCGACAAGGCGTTATTGCTGGCCTAATTGCTGGCTTTATTGTCTGGCTGTACACCCTGATGCTGCCGGCCATGTTGCCAGCCATGGGTTATCACAGTGATTGGTTAACTCACGGCCTATTCGGTCAAGCCTGGTTAAAACCTCAAGAGCTGTTTTATTTAAGTGGATGGGATGCCCTAACCCACGGCGTATTTTGGTCGTTGTTAATCAATGTTGGTTTATTCATTGTGCTGTCTTTGCGCCTGCGACCCAGCATGCAAGAGCAGCTTCAAGCGGGTAAGTTTTTAGACCCTTACAATATCAGCACTGAAGAGCCAGCAAACCTTGACTCACAGCGACTTAATCTAGCAGAGCTACAAGATTTAGCTGCGCGTATTTTAGGCCAAACCGCTGCGCGAGAAGCATTTGAGCAATTTGCGCGTGGCCGTATGCAACAGCTAGATTTACG
>CAYYWS010000195.1:0-3106 GCA_964473955.1 uncultured Paraperlucidibaca sp.
GCCGCTGACTTTGAGCGTATTTTGACAGAGCCCAACTTCTCGCTAACCGAGCAGTATGCCGCCCTATTAGCCACCGAAGGTCTAAACATTGAATTTGCCGAAGGTACTATTCGCCGTGTTGCGGAAGTGGCTTGGCAAGTGAATGAACGCACTGAAAATATTGGCGCTCGTCGCCTACATACAGTGCTAGAACGATTGCTAGAACGCATTGGTTTTGATGCGGCTGACTTAGCCCTAAAGCAAAACGGCCAAGCACTGCAAATCACACCAGCAGATGTTGATGAACACTTAGGTGCTCTGGTCCAGGATGAAGACTTGAGTCGATTTATTTTGTAAGCACGGGATTGCACCATGTCATCACAGCAAACACATGTTTCAACAGTAACTACCACCAGCACGCGTATTCGTGCTGGCATCACCCGTTACCGCCAGTGGTTACGTCATAGCGATACGCAAATGGCAGAGTTGGTTCTAATGGTTCAGCAGTTGCAAACCAAACGACTACGCTCAACCCATGCTGACTTATTGGCAGACCCACGCTACAACCCAATTACCGAGTTTTTTCTCAGTGAAATCTACACTGGCCTAGACCTGAATGAATTGGCTCGTGAAATCGAGAAAGCATTACCTGTGGCTATTCGTATGCTGCCTGACTCCGTCATGCGTACGGCGGCAATCGCTGTTGAATGCAACGCCTTAACCGGCGAGCTCGACGAAGCAATTGCGACTTGGTTAATTACACGCAACATCACCAAGCCCAGTGATGAAGACATCATTGCCGCCTATCAGGCCAGTGATTTAACACTTCGACATGAACAAGCCAGACTATTACGTGAGTTAGGGCTGGGCTTGGATCGTTATGTTCGCTCGCGCTTAATTACCGCCACCTTTAAGATGTCGGCAGGTCCAGCACGTATGGCTGGACTGGCAGGACTATATGACTTTATGGCAAAAGGTTTTGCCGTGATGAAGCCAATGAAGTCTGTTGCGGATTTCTTGGATGTGTTTATTGGCCGCGAGTTAAAAATTCTCGACAACCTAGCCAATGGCCATCCACAACCGTTTAACCACGAGATGCCCATATGACAAATCGCCGCCAACTACCGCCTAGCAACGGCCCAATGAATCAAGGTATCAGCGCCAACACTGGCGAAGTGACACACTTTGGTTATCAAACCGTGGATAAAGCAGCCAAAGAAGGCAAAGTGGCGGAAGTGTTTCATTCGGTAGCAGCCAAGTACGACATCATGAATGACCTGATGTCATTCGGTATTCATCGCTTGTGGAAACGTTTTACCGTGGAAATGTCGGGCGTTCGCCCCGGCCAACAAGTGCTAGATATTGCCGGTGGCACGGGTGATTTAGCGCGCGCATTTGTGCGTGAAGTGGGCGTCAATGGTCGTGTGGTATTAGCTGATATCAACGCCTCTATGCTCAATGTTGGGCGTGACAAATTACTGGATGTAGGTGTTGCCAGTCGCATTGAGTTTGTTCAAGCCAATGCCGAATGTCTGCCGTTTGCGCCTGGCAGCTTTGACTTAATCACCATTGCGTTTGGCCTGCGTAATGTCACCGACAAAGACGCCGCCATTCGCTCGATGTATCAATCACTTAAGCCGGGCGGCCGTCTGTTAGTGCTGGAGTTCAGCAAGCCCGTGATCGATCCTTTAGCAAAAATCTACGATGCCTACTCCTTTAGCTTATTGCCGATGATGGGCAAGTTAGTTGCCAATGACCCAGACAGCTATCGTTATTTGGCAGAATCTATTCGTATGCACCCAGATCAAGAAACGCTGAAAGGCATGATGGAAAACGCAGGCTTTGAGCGCTGTGATTACCATAACCTAACCGGTGGCATTGTCGCTTTGCATCGCGGCTTTAAGTTTTAACGCGGAGACCCACTATGCCCTCGCTGCCCTATGTGCTTGCCTTACGTGCAGCCGAATCGGTCATAAACCAAGCTCTGCGTTATGACCCTGCCACACGCCAGCGCCTACGCGAACTCGATGGCAAGGCCATCTTTATCGAGACACTGTCACCAGCAATGACCGTGATGGTGCGTATCGATCAGCAACGTATTCGTTTGTTGCCAGAGTCCGACCAACGCCCGCACGCCACCATCGAAGCGCCCAGTTATGCCCTGCTTAAATTAGCGATTTCAGAGCAACCACAACTGATCGGCAGCGCACTGCGTGTGCACGGTCAAGTGCAACTCATCGAGCAATTACACGGCATTGCGCGCCAGCTCGATATCGATTGGGAAGAGCCATTATCGCTTTTGTTAGGCGATAGCGCCGGTCATCAGCTAGGTCAAAGTGTACGCGGTCTGCTCAGTTTTGCCCGCAAAACGGCTCGCACGTTTGTCATGAATAGCACGGAGTATCTGCAAGAAGAGCAAGAACTCCTGCCAGTGCGCTGGGAAATTGAAGAGTTTATGGATGAGACCCAAGACCTGCGTGCCGACACTGAACGACTGGAGGCCCGACTGCAGCGACTGCAGCAGCGCATTCAACGTTTACAAGCCAACACCTCGGAACCTTCAGCATGATTAAGCATTTACCGCGACTGCTGCAAATATGGACAGTGTTGGCGCGTTATCGTCTAGACACCTTATTACCACCGCCACCTACTGCCATGGCCAAGCTATTACTGAGCTTGTACCGCTTGCATCCAGCGTGGATTTTTGCAGGCAATCGCGCCCAGCGTGACGACCGCGTGCGCTTAGCATTTGAAGAGTTAGGCCCATTATTTATTAAGCTCGGTCAATTATTAGGTACACGCCGTGACCTACTCGACCCCGCCATTCTTGATGAGCTGTTAAAGCTACAAGAAAACGTTCCACCATTCCCAACGGCACAAGCAAAAGCCATTATTGAGCGTGAACTGGGCCAGCCCATCTCTAGCTATTTTTCCCGCTTTGATGAGGAGCCTTTAGCGGCCGCTTCAATTGCACAAATTCACACTGCGGCCCTGCTCGATGGTCGTGAAGTCATCATTAAAGTGTTGCGTCCCGATGTAACAGAGCGTATTCGCACTGACATGGCATTATTGCGTGACTTGGCTGTATTAATTGAGCAGCGCCTTGAGCTGCGTGTCATTCCGCTGA
>CAYYWS010000196.1:0-3093 GCA_964473955.1 uncultured Paraperlucidibaca sp.
TTTTTGCGAGCGCTATTGCGTCAGCCGGTGGATCGCACCCCGGTATGGATGATGCGTCAAGCTGGCCGCTATCTACCTGAGTATCGCGCCACACGCGCTCAGGCAGGCGACTTCATGAAGTTAATGATGAATCCACAGCTGGCCTGTGAAGTCACTTTGCAGCCGCTAGATCGTTACCCATTAGACGCAGCCATTTTGTTTTCCGATATTTTGACCATTCCTGATGCCATGGGTTTAGGTTTGTATTTCGAGACCGGTGAAGGCCCGCGCTTTCGCAAAACGGTGCGTTCACAAGCTGAAGTTGATGCGTTGCCGATTCCTGATCCGGAACAAGATCTGGGTTATGTCATGGATGCAGTGCGTACCATTCGCTCGGCACTTAATGGTCGTGTGCCATTGATTGGTTTTGCCGGCAGCCCATGGACTTTGGCCACATATATGGTCGAAGGCGGTTCATCTAAAGACTTCCGTGCCGCAAAAACCTTGATGGTCACTCAGCCTGCAGTGCTGCATGCTCTGCTGGATAAGTTGGCGCAGTCAGTGACGTCTTATTTAAATGCGCAAATTCTGGCAGGTGCTCAAGCGGTACAGATTTTTGACTCCTGGGGTGGTGCGTTATCTCATGCTGCATATCGCGAGTTTTCACTGGCTTATATGCAGCAAATCGTGAATGGCCTAATTCGTGAGCATGAGGGTCGTCGTATCCCCGTTATTTTGTTCACCAAAGGTGGCGGTCAATGGCTGGAAGCCATGGCTGATGTTGGCGCTGATGCGTTAGGCCTAGATTGGACTACTGATATTGGGCAGGCGCGCCAGCGCGTTGGTCAACGGGTTGCACTGCAAGGCAATATGGATCCCGCCATGCTGTATGCGCCGCCATCGCGAATTCGTGAAGAAGTGAAACGAATTTTGGCCAGTTATGCCTCGGTCTGGACACCAGAGCTGGGTGTTAGTGCCGGTGCTGGCCATATCTTTAACTTAGGTCATGGCATTGAGCAGCATGTTGACCCAGCGCATGCTGGTGCCTTCATTGAGGCGGTTACTGAGCTGTCAGCAATTCATCACCAGACCAGTTGATTTAATCACCAGCGTGCTTAGCGCTCGTTATCCGCTACACTCATCGGTCAGTATCATTTTTTAAATGGATGCCGGCCGATGAGTTTCTTTTCAAGTGCACGTGAATTTGCGCGCTTACGTGAACTGCTTCATATCCTTCTAAAATATGGCTTTGACGACATAGTCCGCTGGTTAAACATGGAGGGCAGTGTCGGTTTATTGCGGCGTTGGCTGCGAGAAGACTTGCCGGCCGATATTCGTCGTTTGCCCAGTGAGGCGCGTGCACGTTTGGCGCTGGAAGAAATGGGCCCTACCTTTGTTAAGTTAGGCCAGATTCTGGCCACACGTGTTGATCTGTTGCCACCCGAGTGGATTGTTGAGTTAGAAAACTTACAAGACCAAGCCACAGCCATTCCGTTTAGCCAATTAAGATCCCAGCTTGAACGCAGCCTAGGTGCCAAAATTAGTGACTGTTTTCACAGCATTGATGAGAGCCCCGTGGGGACTGCGTCTATGGCGCAAGTGTATAAAGCCACCACCCCAGATGGTGATGAGGTGGTGCTGAAAATAAGGCGCCCCGGCATTGAAGAAAAAATTCATGCTGATTTACGCCTGCTGCGTAAGTTGGCGGAGGTAGCCGAAGCGCAGTCACCAGAGCTGCGGCGTTATCAGCCAATCGAAGTGATTCAAGAGTTTGAAGCGTCCATGCTACGTGAGCTGGACTTCAGTATTGAAGCGCGTGCTGCTGAGCGCATGCGTGAAAACCTGAGTGAATTGGATTGGCTGATTGTGCCTAAAATTTACTGGGAATGGACGAGTACGGATCTGAACGTTCAGGAGTACATACGGGGTGTGCCAGCGAAGAATATTCAGGCAGTGGATGCCGCCGGTATTGATCGCCGTCAAATAGCAAGACGTGGTGCCCGTGCGGTCTGGAAGATGATGTTGGAGGACGGTTTGTTTCATGCCGACCCGCACCCTGGTAACTTTTTGATATTGCCCGGCAATCGTATCGCGATGCTGGATTACGGCATGGTGGGGCGTTTGTCTGCCATTCGCCGTGACCAGCTTATTCGCATGATTCGTGGGGTTGCCCTGCAAGAACCAGAGTCGGTAACGCAGGTGCTGGTGGAGTGGTCGGCCGGGCGTTATGTCAATCGTGAAGGGTTAACGGTTGAAGTGGGTAGCTTATTGGAGCAATACGAAGGGGTGCCCATGGCTGAGCTGGATGTTAATCAGCTACTGATGCAGGTGGCGGGTATTTTACGTAATTACTCACTGCGACTACCCAGTGAACTGACGCTGCTGGCAAAAGCCTGTGTGACCTTAGAAGGCTTTGGTCGTTTGTACGATCCAAACTTCCAGTTGATGGATGAGGCAATGCCGCTGCTGCGTCGTACGCTGGCTAATCGTTATAGCCCTAAGGTGTTGGCTAGGGCAGTGCGAACACGTGCCTTAGACGCTGTGGAGCGCCTCTATCATCCATCTAGCATGCCTTCTACGCAGCAGATGGGGTATCAGCAGCAAGCTCCCATGCAGACTGAGGAGTTGTCGAAACTGGTGGGGCGCTTAGAGCGTGCCAGTCATCGCCAAGCGCGCGCAGTGCTGTTGGCCGGTTTGTTTTTGGTCAGCGGCATGATGCTGCAGCTAGATGGCCCCAGCATTTTAGGGATGCATGTATTGGGGCTGCTCAGCTTGATAGGCTGCACGATATACTGGTTATTTATGCTAACCCAGCTGTGGTGGACTGAGCGCGGGCATAGCGACTAAGGCTCATGCCTCAAGCGCGGCCCAGCGATCAATTAAAAACAATAAACGCTCATCAATAACGTTTAAGCGCTCGCTATGTGCTGCGGCTAATGCAGCATCGCTTACAAACAAGCTGCCATCTGCCAATGCGGCCTGTAGCGTGGCTTGTTCGGCTTCTAGCTGATCAATTTCAGCCGGAATACTGTCAAGCTCACGCTGCTCTTTGTAGCTCAGTTTGCGTGGCTTGACCGCAGTTTTGCCTTTTGCAGCGGTGTTTTTGGTATTGCT
>CAYYWS010000197.1:0-3046 GCA_964473955.1 uncultured Paraperlucidibaca sp.
ACCCCGGATACATGGTGGCGTTATGACCATCCTCGGTGAGGTACCAGCTTTTGCAGCCAGAATTCCAGTTGGTGCAACTCAAACGTTTTTGAATTGACTGGTTATAACGTGTTTGCACTCCCGGCTTAACATCCAAACGCAATAAGCCTTTTTCACGCAGGGTTTTAATGTGGTTCACAATATAAGCAATTTGTGACTCCATATAGACCAATGCAGAGTTGTGGCCTGGCCCCGAATTCGGCCCAAGAATGAATGACAAGTTTGGAAATCCTGAGACATTCACGCTTTTATAAGCTTGTGCGCCCCCAGTCCATTCAACATTTAAGTCACGACCGTTTAAACCATAAATGGCAAACGGTGTGCCCGACTTACTGACTTGAAAGCCAGTAGCAAACACAATGCAGTCAACTTGGTGCTCAATGCCTTCCGCAGTTCGAATGCCCTGCTCAGAAATCGCTGCAATAGGCCAGGTGATAAGTTTGCAGTTTGGCTTTTGCAGCGCCGGGTAATAGTCACTGGTCATCAACACACGCTTACAACCAATCCGGAAATCCGGCGTTAGCTGTCGGCGCAACCAAGGGTCACGAACTTGATGGCGTAAAAACGCACGACTAATACGCTCCATTAGCGCCGTCATCGGGGTATTCCAGATGAAGCTAAACGCCATTGATTCGTGACCATAATAAAGCGCTTGCCGAACCACTGTTTGTGCCATCGGAACCGCCTTGAATAACGCTTTACTCCATTCTGGCGAGGTGTAATCCATGCGTGGCAACACCCAGCCGGGCGTACGTTGAAATACGGTGACTTTTTCAGCCTGCTTCACCAGCTCTGGAATAATCTGCACCGCACTGGCGCCACTACCGATGATGGCGACGCGTTTGCCGGCAAAGTCATAGTCATGATCCCAGCGTGCTGAATGAATGGTGTGCCCTTTGAAGCTGTCGATGCCATTAATCGTTGGGTAACTGGGGTTCGCCAAACCGCCCGATGCCATCACCACGGAACGAGCGCGATAGACCTTGCCAACATCTGTGCTGATTTCCCAATAATTAAGCTCATCCTTAAACACCAGTGACGAGACATTTTGCTTAAATCGAATCAGCGGCTTTAGTTCAAATGTCGTCACTAGATGATGGACATAACTCAAAATTTCTCGACTGCCAGAATAGGCACGAGACCAATTTGGGTTAGGTGCGAACGAATAAGAATATAGATTTGATGGAATATCGCAGGCCGCGCCCGGATACTGGTTATCACGCCAAGTGCCGCCAACATCATTGGCGCGCTCTAAAATCACCACATCACTAATGCCGGCTTGCTGCAAACGAATCGCCACACCCAAGCCGCCAAAACCCGCACCAACAATTAACACTTCATGTATTTTCATGCTGAACCTATTAAGCCGCTGGCTTCCACGTCAGTTCCTTCACCCAAGTGGGTACTGGAGGAAGGGCTTTTTTCGGAATGAGCCCAGTGAGGAAAACAAGCGCATCAACAGGCACATGATATAAACGATTGTTACGGTTCATCACCATCTGACCGTGACGACTCACAATTTGAAACCATGGATTACGCCGACCTTGCTCAGTTCGACCACCAATGCGCTGGAACTTTTTCATGGCGTCATAAAGTCGAGCTTCAGGCAGCCCCAACTCAACAATGTTGTCGCGCATACGGTTTAATAGCGGTGCATAAACCAACATGCCCAAGATAATCGATGGCGACAGTGAGTTACCTGCAATCTTGATGAGCTTCATCGATGCCTTACTATGACCCAGCATTTCAAGAACATGAAAATCCACGCCTAAATGTCGAGACTCATCATCATTAATTTTGGCAAAAACCTCATGGCATAAAGGGTCATCAACTGTTTCTAACAAGAATTTACACAAGGCGCCGTCTAGTGCAATTTCCAGCATCGGTATAACCGAACCCAAAACTGCTAAGGGCTGATCATCCGCGTACTTATCTAACCACTCAATAACCAAGCGAATATTGATATTTGGCTCGGGCAGTTCGTCACCCTCTAACATGCCCCAACGCTTCATCAGTGCCATTTCCGCATTGGCATGACGCTGCTCTTCGGCATGAAAATACACATAGATTTCTTTTAAGGTATCGTTCGGAGCCTTTTTTGCCATGGCAGCAAAACCGCGTGCGCCAACATGCTCAATCCACATCAAATCAGCCATAAACTCTTTTAGCTTTGGCCATTGCTCTGGCGTGATTTTGTCTGCGCCGGGCGCATCCCAGTCAATATCAGCAAGTGCCCACTGACTGCTTTTGATTTTTGCCAGCATTACGTCTAAATCGATTGAAGCCATGAGTTTTCTCCTACTAAGCTTTTAAAGCAAAACGATTCATTAAGCCGGCGCCACGGGCATAAAGAGCTGGTACTAAACGCTTGCCACGCCAAATCATGCGGGCATCCATTTGTGGCAAAACATACAATTGATTTTTATCCAGCCCTGCTAATGCCATTTCGACCACACGCTCAGGCGTAAACCCCACCCAGTCCATAATTTTTGCGCCTAGTTGTGATGCACTTGCATCAATACGACCGTCACGAACAATGTTGGTTTTAACAAAGGTGGGGCATAACGCAGTGACTGATACGCCACTGCCAGATAACTCTGCAGACAATGTTTCGGTAAGTGCTAGGGCTGCAGCTTTTGAGACGTTATAAGGACCCATGGTAGGCGCGGCCGCAAAACTGGCTGTTGAGCAGACATTAATAATGCCACCGCAGCCTTGTGCTTTTAGTTTCGGGGCAAAGACATGGCAACCATGAATAACGCCCCATAAATTAATGCCCAAGGTCCAAGACCAGTCGTCTATTGAGACGTCACCAATGGTCTTGCCGCCAACACCCACACCGGCATTGTTTACCACCAAATTAACAGGCCCGCCTAACCAAGCCTCTGCGTCGACCGCCAACGCCTCGACACTTGCCAACACACTGACATCACACTGGAAAGCAACTGCTTGGCCACCAAGTGCTGTTATCAAATCGACTGTTTCTTGTGCTGTTGTTAAATTGATG
>CAYYWS010000198.1:0-3043 GCA_964473955.1 uncultured Paraperlucidibaca sp.
GTTGGCTGCTGCTATTCCAACCGCATATACCGGCGCATCAGGTATTTTCGTTATCGCCGCCGGTTTCATCATCTATAAAGAGGTTGCAAACTCTGGTGCGCGTAAGCAGTACGCGTTGGCTGCTGCAGCGATGTCTGGCTCGATGGGTGTTGTTTTGCGCCCATGTTTGCTAATCGTTCTGATTGCGGCACTGAACAAGCAAGTAACCACCACCGAGCTCTATGGCTGGGGTGTTGGTGTATTCTTGGTGTCGTCCACTATTTTCTTAATCTTCTCGTTGTTCTTGAAGGAAGTACCTAGTGAGCGTGCCAACTTTGGCAATGCCTTGCGTGAGTCACTGCGTGCTTTAGTACCTGTGTCGCCATACTTCGTGATCACAATCGTTGTTGTGTACGCCTACAAGTACTTGTTGAATACTCAGTTAGATGAGTTTACAGCACCGGTTATTCTGCCAATTATTCTGTTGGCTATTGTCGTGTTCGACAAATTGCGTCGTGAACCGAAGCATGTTGCCGTTCAGGACAATCCTGCAGCAGAGCGTCGCTTAAGCTTAGAGGGTGCATTACGTGTAGCGACTAACGATACCATTGGTCACATTGGTGCGTTGATCATGCTGATGGCGTTGTCGGTATCTGTTGGTGGTGTGATTGAGCGTGCTCACATCATGGAAAGCGTACCATCTGATCTAGGTAATATCTTCCTTGCCTTGACCATTTTCATGTTTATGTTGGTGGCCATCGGGATGATCATGGACCCCTTCGGCGCGGTTATTCTAGTGTCGGCAACGGTGGCGCCTATTGCCTATGCCAACGGCATTAACCCCATCCACTTCTGGATGATTGTGTTAGCGGCATTTGAGTTGGGCTATCTGTCACCACCAGTGGCACTAAACCAGTTGCTTACCCGGCAAGTTGTGGGTGAGGCCATCATGGATGCAGCTGATGAGGAAGTAAAACATCGTACTTTCTACTACCGCTATGAGCGTTGGATTTTGCCGGTTGTTGTGATGTTCGTCTCGCTGCTTATTGTGACCTACGGCGGTTACCTGCTGTCACAAAATGGTGCGGAATGGCAGGCAGCATTAAACAGCATGCTTGGCATGAAGTAAGTTTAGTGTGTTGAGAAAAGGCCGGTTTATGCCGGCCTTTTTCTTTGTTTAGAAAATATAAGGAAATAAAAAAGGCCATCATAGATGGCCTTTTTTATTAGCAAGTGGCGATTAAGCTACTTGCACAGGAATGGCATTTGCGCTGTGACTAACAGTGTTGTCTTCATTGCAGTAGACCAAGCGCGGATGAAAGCTTGCTAGCTCTTGTTGGTCAAACTGAGCGTAGGTGCAAATGATTACACGATCACCAGGCTGCGCTTTATGAGCTGCGGCGCCGTTGACGGAAATCATTAATGAGCCTGCTTCAGCGCGAATAGCATAAGTAGTGAAGCGTTCACCATTAGCCACATTATAAATCTGGATTTGTTCGTATTCACGAATACCAGCGAGGTCGAGCAAGTCGCTATCAATAGCGCACGAGCCTTCATAGTCGAGCTCAGCGTGTGTAACGCAAGCTCTGTGTAACTTGGCTTTAAGCATAATGCATTGCATGTGCTTGCCTCCGCATACGGTATGATCGAACAGTTAAAGTGACCAAAACGTCAGCTTAACCGTGGGCGCGCCATTTTGCCGCAAGTTGTGCTTTGGTTCAATCATTGCGTGCAAATACTTTGTGCCTATTATTTGGTCGATTTTCGTTGAAATGATACGTTATCAATCAGACGAGTACCGCCAAGTTTTGCGGCAACTAAAATAACAGCGATATCATCATCAGCTTTAATAGGCTCTAGTTTGTCTGAATAAACAACCAAGTAATCTACCTCAAAGCCACTTTTTTGTAAGTGTGCAGTGGCAGCTAGAGTTAGCATGTCAGCATCTTGGCCATCCAAAAAAGCATCGCGCACTTGGCAAAGAGTAGCAAACAGCATGGACGCTTTAATGCGAGCCTCGGCACTTAGGTAGCCATTACGAGAGCTTAACGCCAAGCCATCCTCTGCACGTACAGTAGGAATGCCAATAATCTCGATGGGAATACAGAGTTCCTTGGTCATGCAGCGGATTACGGCAAGTTGTTGATAGTCCTTTTCACCAAACAGAGCCATATCAGGTTGAATAATATTAAACAGCTTGGTGACGACGGTAGCGACGCCGGTGAAGTGACCAGGTCGAGATGCACCGCACAAAACATCGGTGATGCCAGCCACTGACACTGTAGTGAGCTGCGAACGACTATCGGGGTACATTTCAGTAGCACTTGGAGCAAACAATAAGTCGCAATTAGCTTCTGCTAACTGTGATGAGTCTGCGTCTAGTGTACGCGGATAGTTATCAAAATCTTCACCAGCACCAAACTGTGTTGGATTAACAAAAATGCTAGCAACAACATAGTCGGCCCGACGGCGAGCTTCATTAATGAGCTGAATGTGCCCCGAGTGCAAATTACCCATGGTCGGAACAAATGCAATGGACTGACCTTTTTGGCGTGCCTGTTTTAGTGCAGCACGAACAGCGGCAATTGTGTGTTCTACCTTCATGGTGTAGTAGTCATCCTTTGATTAATCAAAACCGTGTTCTGGCGCAGGATAGTCACCCGTTTTGACATCCGTCACAAAGCGTTTAAAAGCGCCTTCGATAGTGCCATCCCCAGTGCTTAGGAAATTCTTCACAAAGCGTGCTGGCTTGCCCGCATGAAGACCGAGCATGTCATGCATTACTAACACCTGGCCATCACAGCTAGCACCTGCACCAATGCCAATAAGCGGGATATTGGTAGCTTTTTGGACACGTTCGGCGACACTGCGAGGTACGCACTCCAGTAATAGTATGGCAGCGCCTGCTTGTTCTAAAGCAATTGCTTCACTCACTAATTGATCTGCAGCATCCTGTTGTTTGGCTTGTACGCGATATCCACCTAGTACGTTAACTGACTGTGGTGTTAGCCCCATGTGGACGCAGCTTGGAATGCCTACACGCGCTAATTGAGCAACTGTGTCA
>CAYYWS010000199.1:0-3030 GCA_964473955.1 uncultured Paraperlucidibaca sp.
CTTTTAAGCCCAGCACCCAGTTGCGGGTCATGCCATATTTGATGACCTTAATACCACCGGCGTTCGTGCCGATATTGCCACCCAGCTGTGATGAACCAGCCGAGGCAAAATCAACCGGGTAATACAAGCCCTGCTCTTCAGCAAAATTCTGTAGCTGCTCAGTAACCACACCCGCTTGAATACGCACGGCACGATCCTCTGGAATAAACTCCAGCACTTTATTCATGTAATCAAAGCTAATGACCACCTCACCATTGGCAGCAACAGCCCCGGCGGACAAACCAGTACGTCCACCTGACGGCACAATGGCAAAACCCACTTCATTGGCTAACAGCACCACCGCTTGCACTTGCTCAATAGTCGATGGAAATACAATTGCTGACGGTGCCGGGGTGTACATCTTGGTCCAGTCACAACCCCAAGCCTTTAAGCTATCAGCATCAGTACGTACACGGTTGTCGCCAACAATCTGACTAAGACGCGACAACGTTTCAGGGGTTAGGCTCATGACGACTCCATGACGATAAGGACATTTAATCGGTGCATTCTATCAGGACACCACTCTGTGCTACCATTCGCGCCTTCTATTAAATACCTAGAGTCCTGCCATGAGCCAGTTCTCCCTCGACAAGTCGAAAATCCGTTTCCTGTTACTTGAAGGCGTGCACAAAAACGCACTCGATGTCTTAAGCAGTAACGGCTACACCAACATCGAATATCTGCGCGGTGCGTTGGATGAAGACGCGCTGATTGCAAAAATTAAAGACGCTCATTTCGTTGGCATTCGCTCACGCACACAGCTCACCGAAAAAGTGTTTGCCGCAGCAAACAAATTGATTGCAGTTGGTTGCTTCTGCATTGGTACCAATCAAGTTAACCTGAAGGCTGCCATGCAGCGCGGTATTCCGGTATTCAACGCACCCTATTCAAATACACGTTCGGTCGCCGAACTGGTGTTGGGTGAGCTTATTTTGTTGTTGCGCGGCATTCCTGAGAAAAACTTCCTAGTGCATCGTGGCGGCTGGTCGAAATCGGCTGAAGGCTCCTATGAAGCACGCGGCAAAACCTTAGGTATTGTGGGTTATGGCTCAATTGGCTCACAGCTCTCCGTGCTGGCTGAGTCGCTGGGCATGCAAGTTATTTATTATGATGTGGTCACCAAGCTGCCACTGGGCAATGCCCGTCAGGTCACCACCATTGATGAACTCTATGCCACCGCAGATGTAGTATCACTGCACGTGCCAGAGCTGCCATCAACCAAAAACATGGTCGGTGCCGCCGAGTTTGCCAAAATGAAAAAAGGCGCCATCTTTATTAATGCCGCCCGTGGCACCTGCGTCGACATTGAAGCTTTGGCTGACGCCATCAAATCCAAGCACTTAAATGGTGCCGCCATTGACGTGTTCCCGAAAGAACCAAAAGCCAATGACGAAGAATTTATGTCGGCATTACGCGGCTTAGAAAACGTTATTTTGACACCGCATATTGGTGGTTCAACCCTAGAGGCTCAAGCCAATATTGGTCTGGAAGTAGCTGAGAAGTTTGCCCGTTATTCTGACACCGGCGCCACTATTACTGCCGTGAACTTCCCCGAAGTGTCAGTCCCTCAGTCTGCTGGCAAGCATCGTTTATTGCACATCCACAATAACGTGCCGGGCGTCCTGTCTAAGGTCAACTTGGTGTTTGCTGAAAACGGCATCAACATCAGTGCACAATCATTAATGACTAATGACAGCATTGGCTATTTGGTCATGGACGTTGATGCTGAGTACTCTGACCTTGCACTGGCTAAGCTACAGCAAGTCGAAGGCACTATTCGCACCCGCGTACTGTTCTAAGCACATGCTAAATCAACTAAAAGCCGTCGCCAGCCCCAAGTCTGTCGACGGCTTTTGGCTATTTGAGCAGCCAGAAAACGATATTTCCGTGCGTGTTTACAACATGCCATCGCCAGCGGCATACCACGCGGTATTGCAGCAATGTCTGCAAGAAATCCTTGGCCAGCCAAACGCAGTGATCAATCTTGTCAAAACCGAACACGGCAAACCTTATGTGACGGATCACAAACTGGCATTTAACTTGTCTCACAGCCAACAGTGGTTAGCAGTGGCTTGGTCCAATAGCCAAACCAGCATTGGTGTTGATATTGAGCATGCTGAACGAGAGCAACAGGTACTGGCCATCAGCAAGCGCTATTTTCATGCCAATGAACAGGCCACGGCGGAACAAAACTGGCTTCACACATGGACCCGTAAAGAAGCCGTATTAAAAGCACACGGCCTAGGGCTTCGCATCAAACTTGCTGAGCTAGACACGACACCAGCAATTGTTGAGCATGAGCAACTTGGTTGCTGGTCTGTTGCTACTGTTCAGCACCCCAATTTTGTCCTCAGTGTCAGCTGGCCCACATTGCAGTAATATAGTTCAAAGAAAAATTAGCGAGAGTAATCCTGTGTCTTTTGATCGCCTGAAAACCATTCCGCAATACCTACTACCACAACATGCTTTATCACGCTTAGTAGGTAAACTAGCCGCCAGCAAAACACCTTGGTTAAAAGATGCCTTTATCCGTCGCTTTGCTGCACGTTATCAAGTTGACATGAGTGAAGCGGCACAGCCTGACTTAAGCCAATACGCTTGCTTTAACGACTTCTTTACTCGCCCGCTAAAAGCGGGGGCTCGTACAATTGATGACCAAGCCGATAGTATTGTTTGCCCAGCTGATGGTGCAGTGTCACAGCTTGGCCCCATCACTGGCGACCAAGTCTTTCAAGCCAAAGGCCATAGCTATTCATTAAGTGATTTACTGGCCAGTGCAGCAGATGCAAAAGCATTCGAAAACGGTCATTTTGCCACGATCTATTTATCACCGCGTGACTATCATCGTGTGCACATGCCTTTTGCCGGCACACTGACTAAGTCTGTTTATGTACCGGGTGACTTGTTCTCGGTAAATACCCGCACTGCCGAAAACGTACCCAATCTGTTTGCACGCAATGAGCGTTTGGTCGCTCACTTTGATACCGCGCT
>CAYYWS010000200.1:0-2984 GCA_964473955.1 uncultured Paraperlucidibaca sp.
GGCCATAGGCACACCGCTGGCCAGCGTTTTTTTAGAGCCACAAAAAACCGCCACGACTTCATCTTCGCGGGCAAAGCCAAACTGTCTGGCCAAAACCCCACTTAAGCTAAATACGATAGCCATTAGCACCAAGCAAAGCGCTGCGGTAATTAGCAACAGGTCAATACCGTATTCGCTCCATAAACCACTGGCAACTGCATCTGAAAATGTGATTAACACCAGCATGATAATGACACCTTTATCGAGCTTACTGGTAATAGGTTTGAGCTGAGCAAACCAACGCCCCAACCAAGGGCTTAATAATTGGCCGAGTAAAAAGGGCAGTAGCAATAAACGGCTGATGTCGATCACGGCAGTGCTAAACGATAAGGTGATACCGCTAGTGCTGGCGACTAAGCTGATCAGCAAGGGTGTGAGCAAAATGCCAATCAGGCTGGATAGGGTGGCATTAAACACAGCTGCGGGCACATTGCCACGGGCGATGGCCGTCATGGCGACTGAGGAAGAAATGGTCGATGGCAGCGCACACAGAAAAAAGAAACCTAAGATTAGGTGCGGTGGCAGTAGTCCTTGCAGGCTAAACCAGAGCACAAATCCAAGCAGTGGAAACAGAATAAAGGTGCAGCTTTGCACCAGCACATGCAGTCGCCAGCGGGTCATGCCAGTTATGAGCTGCTGACGCGGGATACCCATGCCATGCAAAAAGAAAACGGCGGCAATCCCGACGTTGATCAATCGATCTAAGCCAAGAATGCCACCGCTGCGACCAAGGTCAGTAGCAGCCGTGGCGATGACCACGGCAACCAGCAGGCCCCACAAAAACGGATCGCGGAATATGCCTGCCGGCATGTTGCTTAACGGCAGACTGTGTAATCTAACTCAACACGGCGGTTTTGTTGCCAGGCGGCTTCGTTGCTGCCATCGGCCACAGGGCGCTCTTTACCATAACTAACCACGTTCATTTGTGCAGGTTGTACACCGGCGGCCAAGAAGTAACGAGCAACGGCATTTGCACGACGCTCACCGAGTGCCAAGTTGTAGTCTTGAGTGCCACGCTCATCGGTGTGACCCGTTAGCTGTACACGCGCCAAGCTTACTTTGCTTAACAACTTGGCATGTGCCATCAGCGCACCTTCAGCTTCTGGTTTTAGGTTGCTGGCATCGGTGTCAAAATAAAATACGCGAGTCTCTAATGCGCTGGCCTCGCTGCCTAACGTGGCAAATAAGGCATTGCGTTCTGCGTCGCTGCAGACACGAAGGCCGGCGGCATTAATTTCAGCACCAGTGCCAGCACCGCCAACGGTTGGTCCTAAAGGACCAGATTCTTGTGTAGGTGGTACTTCGGTAGTTTTTTTCTGAAACAGGGCGCAGCCACTCAAGCTAACGGCGATCAGGCCCAGGGTTGTGTATTTCAGTGCAATGTTCATCTTATGCTCCAAGGTTGTTGTGATGTAAACGTTAACGAATTAAGGGTGACCATGCCGGTGACTTAAGGTCGCCAGTAATGGCAGGGATACGCCAACTAGCACGACCATCTAAGGATTCAATACGCAGGCCTACGCCACCACCTTGTTTGGTCGAGTAGACCACTAAACGGCTGTCAGGTGCAAAGCTGGGGGTGTCATCCATCGCGTTATCGGTCAGTGTACTGAAAACACGGTTTTCCAAGTTCATAATACCAATGCGATAACGACCATCACCACTGCTATGTACTAAGGCCAAAAACTTCTGGTTTTGGCTAATGTCAGCGCGCGCATTAAATATACCGCTAAAACTTAAGCGCCGTGGTTGGCTTTCACTTAAGTTTTGTATGTAAATTTGTGCTCGTCCACTCCGATCGGAGGTAAACAGCAGGCTTTGTCCATCAGGAGACCAGCGCGGCTCAGTATCGATAGCGGGGTGGTTGGTGACGCGTGTTAATGCCCGAGTAGTAACGTCCATCACATAAATTTCAGGGTTGCCATCTTTGGACAATGACATTGCCAATCGGCGACCATCTGGCGACCAGGCCGGTGCGCTATTACTGCCATTAAATGAGGTAATAGCTTGACGTCTACCAGTTTGTAAATCATGAATCATGATTTGCGGTTGCATGGACTCAAATGAAATATAGGCTAGGCGTCGAGCATCGGGTGACCATGCGGGGGAAACAATAGGCTCGCTGGAGTCCAACAGCACCGTACGTCTTGCGCCGTCCATATCGGCAAGCTCTAGGCGGTAACGCATTACACCATCACGACGATAGGCGTTTACATAAGCAATGCGAGTGGAAAAAATGCCCTTGTAACCGGTAATGTGTTCATAGATGGCATCACTGATGAAGTGAGCCGCATCTCGCCAGCGGCTATGGTGTGCTCGAAACTGGTTGCTGAGCACCTTTTGGCCATCGCTTTTTTGCAGTACCTCATAGCTATAGACAACGTTGTCGCCTTCGCGCCGTGTTTCGCCACGGATTAAGTAGTCAGCAGTCATTTCACCGAGTGCTTCTTCGCTGACAGGCCCAGCCAATGAGATGCCCGCCGGTAGTCGATCTGGGTCAATCATGCTGAACATGCCGCTACGGCCTAGGTTGTTGCGAACAATTTGACCCAAATTTTCAGCAGCAGCTTCACCGGCAAAATTCATGACTGCGATGGGGCGGACGGGCACATCGGTTAGACCTTTGGTGATTTCAATGGTCAATTTTGAATGTGCCGGCAGACTGAAGAGCATTATGACGCTGGTAAAGAGTGCAGCTAATAAGCGCGACATCGGTGGTCCTTTTCCAAGACGAATTTGACTAAGCTAACGCTTAAGATAGTACGACGTTAGACAGCAACTAAAAAATATTTATGACAAAATTTGTCCTTGCCCGCTTGGCCATGAGTTTGGCGCTAAAAATGCCCGAATAGCCTCACTTTCTGGTGTTAAACCAATGACAGCAATGGCAAATCGTGGGTCTTCTGTTTTTAAACGAGCTACCAGCTCATCAGCACTGAGCGCCT
>CAYYWS010000201.1:0-1169 GCA_964473955.1 uncultured Paraperlucidibaca sp.
GTGGCTTTGACGTCACCATTGTCGACAAAAACCCAGACAGTATTCGTGATGCCGCTAAGTTTGGTTTTAGAGTGTATTACGGTGATGGTTGTCGCTCCGATGTACTACATGCAGCCGGTGCTCATCACGCCGCTGCAATCATCATTTGTGTCGATGATCATGACGAGCAAATCAAAATCACTGAAATGTTACGTGAAGAGCTACCCAACACCCCAATCTTAGTGCGCGCTAATAATCGCCTCACGGCTATTCGCCTGCAGCAAGTGGGTGCCACCTTCCAGCAACGTGAAACACTACTCTCCGCGCTGCGCTTAGGCCAAGAAGCCTTAGTAGAACTCGGTGTTCCATTTGACCAAGTACTCGACACCATTGCTGAGGTTGAACAGCGCGATCTTGAACGCTTAGCGGCGCAGATGTCGGGTGATGCCAGCTCTGGTCAAGACCTACTAGTAGGTAACACGCCAAAACCAGCGCCTTTAGCAGCCCCACTTCAGCAAGCAAAAGCGGCTAATGCAGAAACTGCGGCCATTTTGTCGCAGACAAAATAAACGGAGTATTACGATGAGCACAAACGTCATTGAGAAAATTGCTTCACGACAAGGGGTCATTGGAGAAGGCTTGGTAATTCGCCGTGCTCTACCTAGCAAAGAGCGCCGCATGGTGGGTGCTTGGTGCTTTTTGGATCATGCTGGCCCCATGCAATATGGTCCTGGCGAGGGTTTGCAGGTTGGGCCGCATCCACATATTGGTCTGCAAACATTTACTTGGATGATTGAAGGCCAAGTAATGCACCGCGACAGTCTGGGTTATGAGCAAGTCATTCGCCCCAAACAGGTTAACTTAATGACTGCCGGTAGTGGCATTGTGCATGCCGAAGACGCCGTAGATAACCAGCCAGGCACACTGCATGCCGCACAACTGTGGATTGCCTTGCCGGATAGCGAACGTCATCGTGAGCCCGCTTTTGAGCACTACCCAGAGCTTCCAGTTATTACTCAAGATGATTTTTGCGTGACAGTCTTAGCCGGCGAATGCTTGGGCCAAACGTCTCCCGTTAAACTTTATACACCACTACTGGGCTTAGACCTGACAACAACCGGAGCGGCCAAGACCAGCATTCCGTTAAAGCCAGAGTTTGAGCACGCCGCCTTAGTTTTGCGAGGTAGCGC
>CAYYWS010000201.1:1269-2980 GCA_964473955.1 uncultured Paraperlucidibaca sp.
GCATTAATCTTTTCATCTGACTGCTTATGAATCTCGGCATGACGCTGTTTGGTCTCATCCATAATGGTCTTAAGCTGAGCTTTTTGTGCATCGGTCAAATTAAGTTCAGCATGTTTGTCCATGCGCTCAACTCTATTTTCACTGTATTTAGCAGCGTCGGCTTTGCCATAAGTTCCGTGGTGGCCAGCAACCACAGTGGTGGTGGCTAACATTAGACTTAGTGGCAGGATATAACGCATTTTCATTAGAGTAATCTCGTTAGAATGTGTATTAAGACAACGCCCCCTACCCAATTCGGATGACAGGCATGGAAACACTGCAAGGCAGAGCAGAAAATGTAAGGCACACTATGCACATGAGTGGCCATGGCTTAAACCGCCATCGCTCAGTGCATAGCACTCATATTTGCTTACTGACAGTACAAGGCCGCGCGGTGGTTATTCGTACACATCAGCCTATTGCCATTAATGAGGGTGATCAGCTGATTTTAGCCGGCAATATCAAGCGCGGCAGCCTGCAGGTACTTGCCCATCACAATCTGAGTAACGGCGCACACAGTCATGATGGTATCTGGTCTCATTTAATTGCAGGGCCTGTGCTTGTCGCCATCTCCGTATATTTAGGCCTGTCATTAAATGGTGCACACATCAATAACTTCCCCATTCACTGGCTGATATCAGGGGCCTTTATGGCCGCTGGTATTTTTGCCGTTATCAAAGGCATGCGTATCAAACAAGCAGCCTTATTAGTTGAGCAGGCTATTCGTTAACAAAAAAAATCAATTGACCACTTGATTGTGACCATTTGGTCATGACATTGTTAATGTGTCATTACAAAATGTCACATGGAGCAAGTCATGTCATCATCAACGAACAGCAAGTCAACGGTATTAGCAGGAGCCAGCGTCGGAATCCCACCGCGCAATATTAAGTTTGCACACAATTATTACAGCTCCCGCCGTTATCCCGTTGCTGACAATGCATTTGCGTCTAGCTTTATTGCTGTCCTCTCCGGTATTTTTCCACCAGGCGAACGTTTTTTTGTTGAGTCTGTACGCCACTTTCGCGATCAAATCACCGACCCCGAGCTGAAAGCTCAAGTGTCTGGTTTTATTGGCCAAGAGGCCTTGCATGGTCGCGAACATGAGCGACTGAATGCGATTTTTAGCGACATGGGTATTCGAGTCGATTTCGCCGAAAAAGGCGTGAAGATGGGTCTGTCAATATTGGAGCGTTTCTCACCGGAACAGCAATTAGCCTGCACCATTTTCATGGAGCACTTTACTGCCATTTTTGGTGAGTCCTTTTTACAGCACCGCCAGTTCCGTGATGCCTGCGAGCCGGAGTCACTAAAGCTATGGACTTGGCATGCGCTGGAAGAGCTTGAGCACAAATCGGTGGCATACGATGTGTACACTCAAGTCAGCAATAGTTGGCGCTTAAAACTTCAAGCCGGCCCTTTAGTGGTTGCGGCATTACTGCCAGGAATTGCTGGTAGCCTATTGGCCATCATGGCGCATGACAATCAACTCAAAAAGCGCCATATCAAATCGCACTTAAAAGGTGCTGCCATGATATTTGGCAAGCATGGTCTGTTAAAGCATGTTCCACGACGCATGCCAGACTTCTTCAAAAAAGACTTTCATCCCTCACAAGACGATACTCGTGCGCTTGAACAGCAGTGGCGGGAAAACTTGTTTGGTGCCCAAGGA
>CAYYWS010000202.1:0-2907 GCA_964473955.1 uncultured Paraperlucidibaca sp.
ATGAGCATGGCATCCGAGCAGTTAGATTTTGAGTCGGCCGCGGTCTATCGTGATCAATTAGCAGCACTTCGGCGCGTACAAGAGCAGCAATTTGTATTAAAAGACATTGGCTCAGCTGATGTGTTTGCGGTTGCGGCTCAGCCCGGAGCGGTATGTGTGCAGGTGTTATTTGTACGCGATGGCCGTGTGCTTGGCAGTCGTGCGTATTTCCCGCCCCTGTTTGGTGAGACCGAAACTGCGGCAATTTTGTCAGAGTTCTTACCCTCGTTTTATCTGCAAGACGAGACCGGTCGTGACATTCCCAATGAAGTCATTTTGCCTTGTGATATTGATGAGTCTGATGCACTTGCCAAGGTGTTAAGCGAACGCCGTGGCCGTGACATTGTGCTGAAATGGCGTTTGCGTGAAACCCGTGCAGCATGGATGACCATGGCCGAGAAAAATGCCATAGCCAGTTTGTCGGCCCACATGGCCAATCGAGATCAAATCAATAAGCGTTTCACCGAATTGCAGCAGGTATTGGATTTGGCTCAGCCGATTCAGCGCATGGAGTGTTTTGATATTAGTCACACCATGGGCGAGGCCACCGTGGCGTCTTGTGTGGTGTTTGATGCGCAAGGGCCGCGTAAATCTGATTATCGCCGTTTTAATATCAGCGATATCACACCGGGTGACGACTATGCGGCCATGCGGCAAGCGCTCACGCGTCGTTATAGCCGTTTAGTGGCTGGCGAGGGGGCCTTGCCAGACTTGCTGATTATTGACGGAGGTAAGGGCCAGCTCACGCAAGCGATTGAGGTGTTGGCTGAGCTGAACGTAACCAACGTGATGATGATTGGTGTGGCTAAAGGGGAAGGGCGTAAGCCGGGGCTAGAGACACTTCATCTGGTTGATGGGCGGCAAATTAGCTTGGCTGGCGACTCGATGGCGCTGCACCTGATTCAGCATATTCGCGACGAAGCTCATCGCTTTGCCATTACCGGTCATCGTGCGCGGCGTGCTAAATCACGTAAGGGCTCGGTATTAGATGATATTAACGGTATTGGTCCAGCGCGGCGAAAACGCTTGATTGAACACTTTGGTGGTTTGCAGGGTTTGCAGCGCGCTAGTGAAGCAGAACTCTCTCGAATACCCGGAATCAGTGAGGCATTAGCAAAACAAGTCTATGCTGCCTTGCATAGTCATTAAACATTGGCGATAGTGCGCCAATACAAGGTGCGCTTACGATAAGCAAGGAGAAGGCGTTGTCAGCGTCTGTGTTGTGGAACATCCCTAATATTTTAACGCTGATGCGGGTGTTGTTGATCCCGGTCATGTTGTTGGTTGCCTATTTGCCCTTGCAATGGCGCTTTGAGTTAGTCGCTTTAGTCTTTGCTGTGGCCGCTATTACCGACTGGTTTGATGGTTACTTGGCACGCGCCTTAGATCAAGGTTCAGCCTTCGGTCGTTTTTTGGATCCAGTGGCTGATAAGTTAATGGTGGCTGCAGCCTTGATTTTGTTGGTGGCGTGGAACCCTACTGTGTGGATGGTCATTCCCGCTATTGTCATTATTTCACGCGAAATCACCATTTCGGCCCTGCGCGAATGGATGGCCGAAGTAGGCAAGCGTGCCAATGTGGCGGTAAGCTCCATGGGTAAGTGGAAAACCACCGCACAAATGGTGGCTATTACGCTGTTGCTGCTGAATAACAGTGTATTAATGCCCTTGGCTTGGGGTTTAATGTATGTCGCCGTTGTGCTTACTTTGTGGTCAATGGTGGTGTACTTAATGGCCGCTTGGCCCGAACTTAAAAAGCCAGACTAGTAATTTGCTGTAAAATTCGCCAAACAGTGCGAATTGTTGTTGAGGTGGCTTGACACTAGCGCTAATGGAATTACAATGCGCGCCTGTTCAGTCATGACATGACGACATTAGCGGGAATAGCTCAGTTGGTAGAGCACGACCTTGCCAAGGTCGGGGTCGCGAGTTCGAGTCTCGTTTCCCGCTCCAAATTTCGAAAACCCCTGCACCTATTAGGTGTGGGGGTTTTGTGGTTTTGGACAAAGCTTTCAGGAATGAAAGCACTACAACTGATGTTCTGATTACAAGGATGTGATTATGTGCAACTTACCCGCTTGGCTTCGTGCCGCCTGCCTGTTGATTGTTTCTTTGTTCATCACCGCATGTGGAAGCAGTGATGAAGGCAGCAAAGAGCCTGAAATAACCTTAAGTGGTCGCGTTGTAGCTGACCAACCCATGACAACATCCGATATTGTTGGCACATGGTCTGTAGTCAACTATGAAAGTTTCATGCTGATGGGCGTGACTTTTCATCGTAATGGTGAGCTTAAGTATCGGCTTGCCCAAACAGATGAAGAGGGTACTCCTATACCGGCTGGTTTTGCTAAATGGCGTGTGATTAACAGTGTGTTGATCATTAAGTGGTCAGACTATGCCGGCAAAGACGAGTGCATTAGAACAGAGTCAGATGACACAACTATTTTGCATTGCACCAGAATCGGCGGCGCTGAAGATGGAGATGTGGCTCAATATTTTTTTACCTCAGTGGATTTGGCCTCAGATTTAGTTGGTACGCAGTGGAGTATTCATGATGGTGTTTTGAACATTGCTTTTACCAGTAGTAGTCGTTACAGCATGCAAACTAGTGACAAAGCATGGACGGGATCTTGGAGCGCAAGAGACTTAAGCCTGACCTTAAAAGAAGAAATGACGTGTGATTTTGCAGGCGGTTGGATTGAGTATCGTTGGGTGTTTTTTGTGTGTCGCCCAGCTGGAATGCAAGCAGAGTTCTTTACATGGTGGGAGCGTGTTGACTAACGGTAGCACACTGAGTTGAGCGCAATGGCTCTTATCTCAAAGGGACAACTTAAAAGAGTAAACAATAAGGAGATTGAGTTAAAAATGA
>CAYYWS010000203.1:0-2814 GCA_964473955.1 uncultured Paraperlucidibaca sp.
GTGGACTTGCCAACATTTGGCAGACCAACAATACCGCAGTTAAATCCCATATTTGTTCTCCGAAATACCTTAGGGCTTTGCTACAAAGCCATTTAATTGGTTCATGACGCGCGCAAGGTCACCTTGAATTAAGGCTTCACGATGACGCAGTGCTTCATCAATAGCTAAATCCGTTAATACCGACTCGGCGCCTGGCGCTTTGCCTAATACAAAGTTTGAGACTTGCGACTTGTCGCCTGGGTGGCCAATGCCAATACGCAGGCGATGAAAGGTGTTCTGATTACCCAGGCAGGCGATGGTGTCGCGCAAACCATTGTGGCCGCCATGGCCGCCACCTGTTTTAAGACGGATTTGGCCCGGCAATAAGTCTAGCTCATCGTGCGCGACTAAAATTTCGGCAGGGCTTATTTTATAAAAGCCTGCCACTGTGCCAATGGCCTGGCCTGAGCGATTCATAAACGTGGTAGGGATGAGTAGACGAACATCTTGGCCGGCCACACTGCAGCGCGCCAGCAGGCCAAACGATTTGCTATCGGCCACTAGTGCAACGCCTAGCTGCTGCGCAAGGCGCTCAACAAACCACGCGCCGGCATTGTGACGTGTGTCGGCGTATTGTGGGCCGGGATTGGCAAGCCCAACGATAAGACGAAGCGCAGACATGGCGTAGAACTCAACCCTTTAATAAATAAAAAAGCGGGGCTAAAAAGCCCCGCTTTTATAGCACATACAAGCAGCTTACTCAGCAGCGTCAGCTTCTGGTGCAGCGTCGTCTTCAGCAGCAGCCACTTTACGCGCGTGTACGTTGGCTACTGGTTGGTCGTGGTCAGCACCCAATGCCAGTACAGGGATCTCAACGCCTTTTGGCAGCTTGAGGTCAGACATGTGCAAAGTTGTACCTAAGTGAACATCAGTCATATCGACTTCGATGAACTCAGGCAGGCTGCTTGGTAAACAAGCGACTTCGATGTCCGCTAGGAAGTGAGTGATCTCGCCGCCTTCAATTTTCACACCAACACAAGCTTCTTGATTGGTGAAGTGCAGAGGTACACGCATGGTGATTTTGTGTGTTGCATCAACACGCAAAAAGTCCATGTGCATCGGCATGCCTTTTACTGGATGACGGTGCAGGTCTTTGATAACGGCTTGTTGTGGTTTGCCATCCACATTGATGGTCAGCACGTGCGAGAAGAAAGCTTCATTCTCTAAGGCTTTGACCACTTCACGCAGCTCTAGGCTGAGTGATTGTGCGGCTTCACTACCACCATAAATGACGGCAGGGATACGGGCTTCTAGACGACGAAGGCGGCGGCTCGCACCTTTCCCTTCAAGCGTCCGGACTTGCGCATTAAGCGTAAATGTTGCGGCGGACATGGTTTTCTCCAGTTTATTGCCAACGCTTGCGACCAGCGTTGGCGGGTTCCAACGACCTAAAGTAGTCGTTGGGGTTTGCACAATAACAACATGTCATTGTGCAGAATTTGGTTTAAAACAAATCAAACATGGCGCTGATGGATTCTTCGTTGTTAATGCGGCGTAGCGTTTCTGCTAATAATGCCGACATGGACAACTGACGAATACGACCACAGGCCTTGGCATCATCCGATAACGGGATGGTGTCTGTAACCACCAACTCATCGAGCTGTGAGTTACGAATATTTTCAATGGCTGGGCCAGACAACACGGCATGTGTACAGTAGGCCACAACACGGCGTGCACCATGCTCTTTTAATGCGGCAGCGGCTTTGCACAAGGTGCCAGCGGTATCAACCATGTCGTCGACAATGACGCAGTCACGGTCTTTGACTTCACCAATAATGTGCATGACCTGTGATTCGTTGGCTTTCGGTCGGCGTTTGTCGATGATGGCCAAGTCGGCGTCATCGAGCTGTTTGGCAACGGCGCGGGCGCGAACAACACCACCAACGTCTGGCGAAACAACCACTAAGTTGTGGTATTCCTGACGCTCGATGTCGGCCAGTAACACTGGCGAGCCATAAACGTTGTCTACCGGGATATCAAAGAAGCCCTGAATTTGGTCGGCGTGCAGGTCAACAGTTAGTACGCGGTCAACACCGACAGTGGTCAGCATGTCGGCAATCACTTTAGCAGTGATAGGCACGCGAGCAGAACGAACACGACGATCTTGGCGGGCATAACCGAAGTAAGGAATGACTGCAGTAATACGTCCGGCACTAGCACGACGCAGCGCATCCGCCATCACAATCAATTCCATCAGATTGTTATTGGTGGGGGCGCAGGTCGATTGCAGAATGAACACGTCTTTGCCGCGAACGTTGTCATTAATCTCGACCGCAATTTCGCCATCCGAGAAAGTACCGACATGCGCGGCGCCTAATGGAATATGCAAATGATTGGCGACCTTGCGAGCAAGTTCGGGGTTTGCGTTACCAGTAAAGATGACAAGATTTGGCATGATGACGGGTCGACTCTGCCGGACTAAGGAAGATGGCAGGGGTGGCTGGATTCGAACCAACGCATGGCGGGATCAAAACCCGCTGCCTTACCACTTGGCGACACCCCTATAAACGATGCAGTCGTTGGAAGTTTTCGAGCGCTGTATGAGCCGGCGATCGGTTCTTGCCACGACACACGAAGCCTTTAATTGGGCTAGCGGCGATTATAGCAGATGCTTTTTCATGTTGGGTACAGGCAGTGTAAACACAGCAGCCGGTTCCCGTCATTTTGGCATCGCCTTGCAGCGCCAGCCATTTCATGGCTTCGTCTACTGCAGGAGATAGCTCTCTGACCACGATTTCGAAGTCATTTCGAGTCTCCCCCTGCAAGGAAGGCGCG
>CAYYWS010000204.1:0-2794 GCA_964473955.1 uncultured Paraperlucidibaca sp.
GCAGCCGTGCTGGTTTCACTGCGGGCAAAGGCGGTCATGCTAACAACGGGTTGGTTAACGGTCATATAAAGCTCTAGCAACGGGTATACTGCAGCATCTTAAATCGTTAGACAGGAAACAGCCATGCGCGCTAGTGGTCGCCAAACCAATCAACTTCGTCCTATTACGTTCACTCGCGATTTTACGCGTCATGCCGAGGGCTCAGTATTGGTCTGCTTTGGTGATACTCGTGTGCTGTGTACCGCCAGTGTGGAAGTGGGTGTGCCACGGTTTTTGAAAGGCAAGGGTGAGGGTTGGATTACCGCTGAATACAGCATGTTGCCGCGAGCCACACACACCCGTAATCAACGTGAAGCAAGTAAGGGTAAGCAAGGTGGTCGCACCTTGGAAATTCAGCGCCTGATTGGTCGTTCATTACGCGCCATGGTCGATATGAAAAAGCTGGGTGAGCACACCATCACCATTGACTGTGATGTGTTGCAGGCTGACGGTGGTACACGTACTGCGGCCATTACCGGTGGTGCAGTAGCATTAGTGGATGCGCTGTCGTTTATGTTGCGTGAAAAAATGATTAAACAAGACCCGCTGACCAGCTTGGTTGCGGCTATTTCGGTGGGCATTGTGAAGGGCACACCGCTGTTGGATTTGGAATACACCGAAGATGTGGCCTGTGACACCGATATGAATGTGGTAATGACGCAGCATGGCGGCATTATTGAAGTGCAGGGTACGGCAGAAGGTGTGGCGTTCTCACGTCAAGAAGCAACGGCATTGTTAGACTTAGCCGAAGCCGGCATTGCAGAATTGGTGTTAGCGCAGCAAAAAGCACTGGGTTGGTAATTCCCAACAACTTATTTGTTTCTGTGACATGATGCGGCACTCGCGCTTAAGCAGTGGTTTAAGCGTGTAAGTAAGTGTCGGAGAGACAACGATGAAAAAGTTAGCAATTGTTCTGTGTGTGATCTTAGTGCCAACATTGACTGCGTGCGAAGTCCGCGGCCCTAATGTTAAATTGAAGCCAGTTGTGATCGAAGTCGAAAACGACAAAGGCAACTGATCAGTAGATAAGGCCATCAAGGCAACTGCTAATCAAAAAAACCCAGCTTAAGCTGGGTTTTTTTCTGCCACCGCAACGGTGTAGACCTTGCCTTGTTTTAACTTATCGTAATTACCAAATACTTCCTTCAGGGTGCGAGCCATAAATTCACGCAAACCATTGATGGTGACTACATAAAAGCGGCCACCGGGTTTCAGGTGTTTTAGGCTGTCATACAGAAATAAGTAGTGCTGCTCTTTGCTGGCCTTGGCAGGCAAATTCGACACGATGATGTCAAAGCGTGCATCGGCAGGAATATGCTGCAGCCCGTTAGATAGCATGGCACGGGCATTGGTAATGCCATTGGCTTGGCAATTTCTGTTGGCGTATTCAACCGCCATAAAATCTTTGTCGACCATCAGCGTTTGGCCTTGTGGCGCTAACTTGGCTAAGGTCATGCCAATCGGGCCATAACCACAACCAATATCTAAGCAGTCATCGGTGGGGTTAACATCCATCAAGTCCAGCAGCAGCTTGGTGCCGTCATCAATGGCCTCAGGCGAAAAAATGCCCCACGTGGTGCGGAACACCAAGGGCTGATCACACAGTGTGGCGTTGAATTGAATGTCTTGGCGCCAGCGTTGTAGCGTGGCGGTATCGGGCGCTGGCATAACAGGCTCACTTACCTCGTAAAACGCAGAGTATAAGCGAGCCGGTGTTGGCTTGCCTGGGTTATTCGGCTGAGGTAGGGATGGCGGGTGATGTCTTTAATTCGGTGTAGCTTGCTTCGGCACGCTGCATACGCTCGCTCCCTTGTTGCACACGGGTTTCGCCGCGATTAACACTGGACTGCCCACGCTCAACTAGGCGTTGACCGCGCTTGATCATGTCTTCGCCTTTTTTGATATCACGTTGACCGCGTGAAATATCTTTTTCGCCATTGGCTTTCAGTGAAGCACCAGCCTGCCAGTCTTTTTTTACTGCACGATATTCACCTGCGCGATCACCTAAGAGCTGACCAAAGGTAGGCTCAGGCTTGCTGGCGCAGCCCGACAGAACAAATACGCCAGCGGCTAAAATTACGAGTGACGACTTACGCATATACTTACCCTCTAATGAAAATTAACGTTTAATTTTCGCGAGATCATAATCGATAATCAATGGTGCATGGTCAGAAAACTTAACGTCTTTGTATATGCTGGCGGACTGGATACACGTCTGTAGCTCAGGCGATACGATGTGATAGTCGATGCGCCACCCGACATTGTTGGCATAAGCCTGTCCACGATTACTCCACCAGGTGTATTGCTCTGCACGTGGATCAACAGCACGAAAAGCGTCCACAAAACCGACTTCATCAAATAACTGGGTTAACCAAGCGCGTTCGTGTGGCAAAAAGCCCGAGTTTTTTAAGTTGCCTTTCCAATTTTTAAGATCGATTTCTTTATGCGCGATATTCCAGTCACCGCAGACGATGAGCTTCTCTCCGCTGGCCAAGCGCTGTTTTAGGATAGGCATAAGCTCGGTTAGGAAGACATCTTTGCGGGCTTGGGCCTCGTCATTGGCTGAGCCAGAAGGCAAATAAAGAGAGATCACGGTCAGGTCATTAAAGCGTGCTTCTATCCAGCGACCTTGAGTATCGCAAAGCTCAAAACCTAGACCGGTGCTGACAGCGTCTGGCGTTATACGACTATAAATGGCCGTGCCAGAATAACCGGGGCGCTCAGCATCAAACAAAAAGCGGTGCCAACCGGGCGG
>CAYYWS010000205.1:0-2789 GCA_964473955.1 uncultured Paraperlucidibaca sp.
GTTGTTGACGCTGCACTAAGGCGTATTGAGGGTGCGTTGGCAGGCCACAATAATGAACCTTGGCAATCGCAGGTTGCTGGCTAAGCCATTGCGCCAATTGCAATGCGCTGCGCGAATGCGCTTCCATACGTAATCGCAGTGTTTCTAACCCCTTCAAAAACACCCAAGCATTAAATGGACTCATGCTGGGGCCACAGGTTCTGACCACACCAAAAATTTCTTCAAGTAAATCAGTTGGCCCAACAACAGCACCACCTAAGCAACGACCTTGGCCATCCAAATACTTAGTGGCTGAATGGATCACCAAGTCAGCGCCTAACGCCAGTGGCCGCTGCAAAGCTGGCGTACAAAAGCAGTTATCAACGGCTAACAGCGCACCTTGGGCGTGAGCAATATCTGCCAGTGCAGCAATATCGGCAATCTCACCCAGTGGGTTGCTAGGTGTTTCCACAAACAAAAGTCGTGTGGCCGGTGTCATGGCTTGTGCCCAAGCACTCACGTCAGTTAAAGGCACAAACGTGGTGCTAATGCCAAATTTAGCCGCATATTTTTCCAGCAGCACATTGGTGGTGCCAAACAAACTTTGTGAAGCCAGGACATGGTCGCCGGCTTTGAGCAAGCCCAGTACCATGGCCAAAATCGCGGCCATGCCAGAGCTGGTTGCCACTGCACGCTCACCACCTTCCAGTGCCGCCAGGCGCTCTTCAAAAGCACGAACCGTTGGGTTAGTAAAACGTGAGTAAATATTGCCTTTTTCAGTGCCGCCAAAGCGTGCAGCAGCCTCAGCAGCCGAGGCAAAAACAAATGATGACGTTAAAAATAAGGCCTCAGAATGCTCCCCTTGCTCGCTACGGCAGTTACCAGCACGCACAGCCAAGGTATCAAACCCTCTCAGTGCAAAGCTTTCGTCATCCATTTTTATCGCCTCTAGTTAGGGCATTAACCGTTTGATAAATCGACAATATCAACAACACGTGTATTGACTGATTTGGCATTGTCATTACGTGAGGCTTGTAAGTCATCCAAGTAAGCTTCATTGATATCGCCGGTGACATATTCACCGGTAAACACTGAACAATCAAAGTCAGTGATATCGCTGTTGCCTTCTCGCGCAGCCGCAATCAAATCATCAAGCTTTTGATAAATCAGTGCATCAGCACCAATTAACTCACAAACTTCTTGATCAGTACGGCCGTAGGCAATGAGTTCGTCTTTTGCAGGCATATCAATACCATACACGTTCGGAAACTTTACCGCAGGTGCTGCGGATGCAAAATAGACTTTATTAGCGCCAGCATCGCGGGCCATCTGAATAATTTCACGGCAGGTTGTGCCACGAACAATCGAGTCATCCACCAACAGCACATTTTTGCCTTGGAACTCTAGCTCAATAGGATTGAGCTTTTGACGTACCGATTTTTTACGTTGGCCCTGCCCCGGCATAATAAAGGTGCGGCCGATATAGCGGTTCTTCATGAAGCCTTCACGGTACTTCACGTTTAAGTGATTCGCTAATTCTAGCGCTGAGGTACGACTGGTATCAGGAATCGGAATGACCACATCAATATGTAAGTCAGCAAAGTCACGCTGAATGGTTTGTGCTAAACGCTCACCCATACGCAGTCGTGCCTTATAAACCGAAATATTGTCGATGATGGAGTCAGGACGAGCAAAGTAAACCAGCTCAAAAATACAGGGGGTATAGCTCGGATTTTCTGCACACTGACGAGTATGAATTTTGCCATCCATAGACAAAAACACCGCCTCACCCGGCAACAAATCACGAACGACCTTAAAGCCCAAGGAGGTAATTGCTACAGATTCCGAAGCAATAATATATTCCTTGCCCAGCGGGGTATCACGCTCACCAAAAATCGCTGGTCGAATACCATGCGGGTCTCGGAAACCAACAATGCCCTGGCCGGTAATCATCGAAACCACGGCATAAGCGCCCTTACAGCGACGATGCACACTGGCAACGGCAGCAAAAATATCATCAATGCTAGGCGACATTTTGCCGCGAGCTTGTAGCTCATGGGCAAATACGTTCAACAGCACTTCTGAGTCAGAGTCAGTATTCACATGACGCAAATCGGCGCGATAAATGTCTTCGGCCAGCTCTTTGGCATTGGTCAAATTACCGTTATGCGCCAAGGTGATGCCATATGGTGAGTTAACGTAAAACGGCTGCGCCTCGGCTGAGCTTGATGAGCCTGCTGTTGGATAACGCACATGGCCAATACCAAAGTTACCCGCTAAACGTAGCATGTGACGAGTATGAAAAACGTCACGCACCATGCCATTTTCTTTGCGCAGAAATAAACGCCCGCCCTCAGTAGTTACAATACCGGCAGCATCTTGGCCACGGTGCTGCAAAACAGTTAAGGCATCATAAAGCGCTTGATTAACAGCTGATTTGCCCGCAATAGCGACAATTCCACACATAAAGACCTCGTAATTAGTCGATGCGTTTAGCAGCATCCACTGGCTTGGCCGATTTGACCACTTCTAGCACCTGACCCTGTAGATCACGTGCAATGGATTCATAAGATAAAAAGGTTTTTGGCAGAGTTGCATCAATAAACCAACGATCACTCTTCACGAAGGGGGCCATCAAAATCAAGGCGACTAAGACCAGCACAGCACCACGAATAGCGCCAAAAATGCCACCAAAAAAGCGATCGAATAAGCTGAGGCCGCCGGCACGAACCATCAAGCTCATGGCATGTGCAATTAGGCTACAGCCAAGCAAGGTGCCTAAAAATAGACTGCCATAGGCCATAACCATG
>CAYYWS010000206.1:0-2571 GCA_964473955.1 uncultured Paraperlucidibaca sp.
AACTCATAACCGACTACAAACGCCTCATCCAAACTCTCAGCACTCATGAATTGGCGCAAGCTGCTGGCTGGGCGGTGTTTAATATCAGCCCAAAGATCCATAGCAACACGCTTTAAGGTACTTTCATCCATTTTAGCTAACAGTGCTTTTTCACTGCTTAACAAAGTGGAAGTTGTGCTTTTACGCACATAAGCCAGCAAGCCATCATCCAGTGTTTTTTCTAAACTGGGTGAGGCTTTGCTCAACACAGACTTACCTAGCCCCATTAAAGCAGAGGCGCCGGGAATATTCTTAGCAGCCGCATTACCCTGCGCCAAATACCCCTTAATACCGCGAAAAATTAAATCGCCGGCCATATCAGCCAATAACGGATTGCCTAATACGGTATGCACCAAGCGTTCACGCAACTCACGCATTTCCGCTACTTTGCCCACCATTTCACGCATTTGCTGATCTGACACAATATCGGACAAGCGCGTTTCGTCTTGAATAGGGTGAGCGTGAATGGCTCGTGCTATATCGCCCACCAACTCAGGAATGCCACCAGACATTGGCATATTAACGGCATAGGTTTTTGCTGTCGCTTTAATCAGATCGCGTGTAACCACTTGATTGATGGTCAAGTTGGCCGCATTGGCCAGATCAGCATCCACCGAATGCGCCAGATGCTCAAAAAGATCCTTGCCCGTTAATAGCGCCTTAGCATGGCTCACATGCGCCTCATATATGGCACGAACAACAGGATGATTAATAGCGGTCATAATGATGCCCTTAGCGTGCGTAAGTAGTATTCAGATAAGCCAAAATGGCCTCTGATTCGAAAAGCTTCGCGCCAGTATTTGGATCTTCTAAATATGGCACCTGTACTCGGCCATATTGCGCCATAAAGGCATCTCGTTTGCCGCCAGCAATCGGTTTGTACGGACCGGGCTTAATACGCTGCACCGCTGGACCAATCTCAGTCCAGTGTTCCTTGCCAAGATTATGCAAACGATATGGGATTTCTAGCTCACACAGACGCTCGCGCACTGGCCGAGAATAAGGACTAGCCTCAAAGCTCCACAACAATAATGGTAACTCAGGCGCCATGCTAGGCACTGCTTTTAAGCCCTTACGCCCACGCGCAGCCGTCGCTAATAAGCTAGTCAGCTTATTTAACTTACCGGCCTGATACATCGACGGCACAGGGCGATTGGCATAGGTGTTATAGAAGTAGTCAATAATGGCGTCCGACTCATACAAGACAACGCCAGTATTCGGATCCATCAACAACGGGAACTGTAACTTTCCGCCTAAACGTGCAGCTTCTGGGCGAAAACGTTTGCCGCCTTTGGGGCAAGGTCGGATTTCTAAATCCAGATGTAGGTCAGTCGCTGCCTCACGCACAAGACGACAAAACGGGCAGTTCTCGATATCAAACAGGATGGGGGGTAATGCCGGCAGCTCGCGGTGTGCCTTACGAGCAGCTCCACCGCGCCACACTGCCGCAGTCGAGGCTAATACAGAGCCCAAAATATTGAATTGATGACGCAACGACATATTTCAGCCCCAGTGAACATTTTGGCTGGAGACATTAGCTGAGACTGAGGCAGATTGCCAGTTTGGCTGCTAACTAGAGCGCGCTAACGGAGTGATTTAAATGACCATCATCCGTGAATAATCGTCGCGCACTAACAAAGTAACGCATCCAATAACGATTATCGAGCTTATCAATGCTGATCACACGACCCGTACGTGGCGCATGAACAAAGCGATCTTCACCAATGTAGACAGCAACGTGGTTAATGCGAGAGCTGTTGTTTAAGCGAAAGAAAATAAGGTCGCCAATGGCTAATTCAGAGGTTTTTACATTACGACCCGCTAACTGAGCCATTTGCGCAGCGGTTCTGGGCAAGGTGATAGAGCTGATGCTGCGGTAAATGTATTGAACCAAGCCACTACAATCAAAACCCTCTTCGGGCGAAGTACCACCAAATTTATAGGGCACGCCCATCAAGGTGAGCGCATTCATCACCATATCATCTGCGGCAGACGGCATAACCACTGGGCGGCTTTCAGCCTGCGCCAGCGTTGGAGAAAACATAAGAACTAATGCAGCCGTTAAAAACGCCTTTTTTATAGTTATAAGTAGCTGATTCATAAAACCTCCGACCGATAAACAGGTCGTTAACATGCGCACAAAATAACTAATAGGGAATCAATAAAACAAAACTTGGCGCTAATGGCAAGCCTTGTCCCAATGAAAGCATGGATTTTGAACGTCTAAACGGCTATTTTGTTGACCTGATACTGAGGCTTGGAGACGGTTGATGCACCCCACCGCACAATCACTGTTAAACGCACAGATTGCTTTTCTTGATCAAGAGTTACAGGGCGACCGCTTACAAGCCCACCTTGAAGTTGAAGCTAAAGGCTACTGCGAGCTACTGCAGTCCATCGCAGTACGTGACCTACTTCCACCCGCCATGGTCGTTGGCTGGGTGCAACGCAACCTGCTGGGTTATGCACCAACTGATAGCATGCGCCAACAAGTGGTGATGTTAATTGAAATTGGCTTGGATAATGCTTCTA
>CAYYWS010000207.1:0-2553 GCA_964473955.1 uncultured Paraperlucidibaca sp.
CCAATAAAGGTGTCGCTAATGCCAACCTAAGGCGCGTTTCGTCTTCCGGATGATGGAGGGCTTCGAGCCAAAGCTGCAGCTGAGCTGCCTCTAAACTGTCGTAAACCGAATCACGGTCAGAACCATAAACACAACTAATACCGCGCGCTTGCAGCGCATCTCGCATCGATTCTGCTTCATATCGTGTGCGCACCAACACCGCAATATCACTGGCTAACAGTGGCGCATCGCTTTCAACCAAGGTCAACTGGCCTGCCGCACTGTGTGTTAACCAACGGCTGATTTGTTCTGCACAGGCTTGCGCCAAATACGCTTGCGCCGACAGCTTCGCTACGCTTTCGTCATCACTGGGTAGCAATACATGAAGTGGTTTTAGCGGCTGCCAACCCTGCTCTGTTTTAAGCTGCAATGCCGCCGATGGACGAGCAGCCTTAACCGGATGAAACGGCAACCCTTTGGCATCTAAACCCTGCCGGAACACCCCTTTTTCAAATTGATCACCATAACTAAACAGCGTATTTATGGCCTGAACTAAAGGCTGGTCCGAACGGAAATTGGTATCCAAAGTATAACAAGGCTGATGCGCTGATTGGCGCGCCTGTAAATACGTCGGCAAGTCGGCACCACGAAAGCTGTAAATCGCTTGTTTGGGGTCACCAATCATCAATAAAGCGCTGTCATTGCCCTGCTCATGCGCTGCCCACTGACTTGAATCATAAAGCCGACTAAACAACCTAAATTGCAAAGGGTCAGTGTCTTGAAACTCATCAATCAAAGCCACGGGAAAGCGCGAACGCAAACGCTGCGCCAAAGTGGCGGCATCTGGCCCAGATAGCGCTTTATCGAGCTGCGTGAGCAAGTCATCAAAACTGAGCTCGCCACTCTGACTTAATGCCAGACTCAACTGTTGGCTAACCGCTTGCTGCAAGTCACTCAGCAAAGCCAGTGTTAGCGCGTTGTCTTGCACGTTTATTGATGCACTAATCTCAACCCATGCCTGCACTAAATCAAAAAAATGGTGTGTTGGGGTTGGTTTGTTCTTACTAGCACCGCGCTTTAATTCATAGGGTGTGGCTTTTTCAAATGGCTTGGTATCAGTTGGTGCAACAGCATCGGCAGCATCAAAGCTGGCATAAAGCTTGGCGCGAATAGCATCGCTATACATGTTTTTCTTAAGATGGCTGTTGGCAACGGCTTCGTCCAAAAGTGCACAAATTTCATCTCGCGACTGCTGCCAAGATTGGCAGACCTGCTGCCAAGCCTGATCAATAATAGCCTGCTGCTGTTTATTGGCTACCAGTGCTGCCTGCCAAGATTGATGAGCCGGTTTGCCATCAAAACAAATCTGCGCAGGATTGGCCGACATCAAGCCATCTAAACGCCGTGACGCCGCATCTGGCGAGCCCAATAAGCGCAGAATTTTGCGCGCGTCTGCTGCTTCCAACGGATAAAACCAAGCGCGCCAAATATCGCGTACTACCGCGTCACGGCGATCACGCAAGTCTTTCACTAAGCGTAAGGAAAACAAGCTGCCGCTATCAAAGGCATGTTGCTGCAACACCCGTAAACACCAAGCGTGAATGGTGCTAATCGCCGCCTCATCCAACCACTCCGCGGCTTGCTCTAATACAAACGCCTGCTGGCTTAAATCATCCGGCGGATAGTCCTGCATGATCTCAGCCAAGGCCGCATCTGGTGTTTGTTGGCCACGAAACGCTAATGCAGCTTCACTTAAGCGGCTACGGATACGATCACGTAGCTCGCTGGCAGCCGCTTCGGTAAAGGTCAGCACTAAAATGTCTGGCGGCAAATAGCGCTGCGGCAAACCATGACCTAACACCAAGCGCAAATACAACATGGCAATGGTGTAGGTTTTGCCGGTGCCGGCACTGGCCTCAATTAAACGAATACCGTTTAGCGGTAATTGTGAAATTACTAACGGCTGAAACTGCATGGCATTAGACATGATCACGCACGAACTCCGTTATTGGTAGACCAATTAACAAGGCCAGTTCATGCAGGCGGCCATCAGCGCTTAAGCTATCAAAGTCGGGCCACAACCACTGCAGCGGCAGCTTGGCCTTGGCGGCATAAAACCCTTGAAAATCCCCGTCATAAGTTTTGGTCGCGGCGGCGATGGCTTTGGTTTCGTCAAACAGCTCAGCATGCATGCCAGCATTGGCATAGGTCATGGCGGTTTTAAGCTCAAACGGTAGTGCATCCACTTGGCTTTGTTGCCACAGCGATAACATCGCCTGCAACCATTGCTCGGCCAATGCTGCGGAGATCGGCGGCAATGTTGCGGTACCGGTGGACGAGATAATTTTGCTGGTGGCAGTCATGCCGGTAGCGGCCATGAGCGCGTGTTGCATAAAAGCTTTAGCTAAGACCTTCCAATGGCTAATGTTGCCTTTGCTATCGTGTAGTTTGCTGGCGGTAGCGGTCCACGCCACAACACTACCAACATCACCATCACTGCCTGACTGGTACAGCGTTGTCAGTGCATGCTCTATGCCTTGCCAGCGCAATACTCGGCTAGGCAGTTTATGGGCT
>CAYYWS010000208.1:0-2548 GCA_964473955.1 uncultured Paraperlucidibaca sp.
ACACGTTATCACTCACTGGTGGTTAGCAAAGAGACTTTGCCTGACTGTTTAGAAGTGACGGCGTGGACACAAAATGACGATGGTTCAGTTGATGAAATCATGGGTCTGCGTCATAAAACGCTGATGGTGGAAGGTGTGCAATTTCACCCAGAGTCCATCTTGACCGAACAAGGTCATGCCTTATTGAAAAACTTCCTCGACGCCACTCGCTAGGAACACACCATGGATATTAAACAAGCCTTAGGCCGGGTTGTTGAGCGCATTGATTTAACTAGCGCTGAAATGCAGGACGTGATGCAGGCCATCATGAGTGGTCAGTGCAGTGATGCGCAAATTGCGGCCTTGTTAGTGGCACTGCGCATGAAAAGCGAATCGATTGATGAGATCGAAGGTGCGGCACGGGTGATGCGTGATTTGGCCTCGCGCGTGACCTTGGCCAGCCAAGATTATGTTGTTGATATTGTCGGTACTGGTGGTGATGGTGCCAACCTGTTTAACGTCTCGACAGCGTCGGCCATGGTAGTGGCCGCCGCTGGTGCCAAAGTGGCTAAACATGGCAATCGTGCGGTGTCATCAAAAAGTGGCAGTGCCGATTTATTAGAAGCCGCCGGTATTAATTTAGCCTTGTCGTCCGAGCAAGTGGCGCGCTGCATCGACAGCGTTGGGGTCGGCTTTTTGTTTGCGGTCAATCATCACGGCGCCATGAAACATGCCATTGGCGCTAGACGGGAAATCGGCCTGCGTACGCTGTTTAATTTATTGGGGCCACTAACCAATCCGGCGTTTGTGACGCGGCAAGTGGTCGGTGTATTTAACCCTGCACTATGTCGTCCCATGGCCGAGGTGCTGGGGCGTTTAGGCAGTGTGCATGCGCTGGTGGTTTGTGCCAAAGATGGCTTAGATGAAGTGTCATTGGCCACTGCCACGCATGTTGCTGAGCTGAAAAATGGTGAGGTGCGTGAGTTTGTGATTACGCCAGAAGAGCTGGGCGTGACTAGCCAATCGCTTGTGGGCCTATCGGTTTCGGATTCGGCGGAGTCGCTAGCGTTGATTAAAAATGCACTGGGTAAACGTACTACGCCTGATTCTGTCAAAGCTGCGGACATTATTAAGCTCAATGCTGGCGCGGCGATTTACGTTGCCGGCATTACCCAAACCTGGAAGCAAGGTGTGGCCTTGGCAGATGACCTAATGTGCAGTGGTCAGGCTTTGGAAAAACTCAACGATTTGCGCTTATTCACACGCGCCTTGTTGCCGGAGACCTCGGCATGAGCACTATTTTAGACACCATCATGCAGCGCAAGCAGCAAGAGGTTAAAGCGCGGCGCCAGCGTCATTCACTGGCTGATCAAGAAGCATTTGCGCGCGAAGCGTTGCCGGTGCGTGGATTTACTTCGGCGCTGCAAAAAAACATTGGGCAAGGTCGTGCCGGTGTTATTGCCGAGATTAAAAAAGCCTCGCCATCAAAAGGGGTGATTCGGGAAAATTTTGACCCAGCAGCCATTGCTGTCTCGTACCAGCAGGGTGGTGCAAGTTGTTTGTCAGTACTCACCGATGTCGACTTTTTTCAAGGTAGCGACGCTTATTTGCAAGCAGCTCGCCAGGCCTGCGATTTGCCGGTAATTCGCAAAGACTTTTTGTATGACCCCTATCAGGTGATTGAGGCGCGTGCGATTAATGCCGACTGCGTGTTGCTGATTGTTTCTGCCTTGTCTGATGCTCAGCTACAAGAACTGCATGCCTGTGCGCTGGAGCAGGGCATGGATGTGCTAATTGAAGTGCATGATCGAGCAGAGCTGTTGCGTGCATTGCCATTGGGTAATCCGCTGATTGGTATCAACAACCGTAATCTGCATAGTTTTGAGGTGAGTTTGCAAACCACGCTGGATTTGCTGGCGGACATTCCGCCCGACCGCACCGTGATTACGGAAAGTGGTATTCATAACCAAGCGGATGTGCAGCTGATGCGTGATAACGCGGTGCATGGCTTTTTGGTGGGTGAAGCCTTTATGCGCGCGCCAGAGCCAGGCGAGAAGCTGGCCGAACTTTTTTCTTAGAAGCGCTTTTTGAAGCATTTTTTTAGAGGTTTCTGATGGAAGCACGAATTCGTTGGAATGGTGAGGTGAGCTTTAAAGCCACTTCCGGCAGTGGACATGAAGTGACGATGGATGGCCCGCCGGATTTAGGTGGCCAAAATCTAGGTGCTCGCCCGATGGAAATGATGCTGATGGGCGTGGGTGGCTGCACCTCGTTTGATGTCATGACCATTCTGAAAAAGTCTAGGCAGAACGTGGTGGGCTGTGAGGCCGTGTTAACCGCAGAGCGTGCTGATGCGGTGCCTGCAGTGTTTACCAAAATCCATGTGCATTTTGTGGTGACAGGGCATGACCTAAAAGAAGCACAGGTTAAGCGTGCAGTGGAGTTGTCTGCTGAAAAATATTGCTCAGCTTCAATTATGTTGCAGGCTGCAGGTGTTGAAATCACCCATAGTTACGAGATGCAGGCCGCTTAAATAGCGGCATTAGATGTAGTAGGTGGTTTGTGTCAT
>CAYYWS010000209.1:0-2508 GCA_964473955.1 uncultured Paraperlucidibaca sp.
ATCATGGTCATGGTGATGGCAATGCCATAAACCGCGGCTAAATTGCTGGAGCTTTGGAAGGTCAAAACCAGCAGAATAATGGCGATTAACAGTACCCAGTTAAAAAATGGAATGTAGATTTGGCCTTGCTGGCTTTCCGAGGTGTGATTGATTTGAAAGCGGGGCAAATAGCCTAGCAACATGGCTTGGCGAGCAATCGAGAACACACCGGTAATAACGGCTTGCGAGGCAATAACAGCAGCAACGGTGGCTAAGCCAATCAAGGGGTATAAGCCCCAAGTTGGTACCATGCGATAAAATGGATTTTCAACTGCACTGGGGTCAATCAGCAGCAGAGCACCTTGTCCGCTGTAGTTGATCATGAGTGCGGGAAAGGCCATTAAAAACCAAGCTTTGCGAATGGGGCCGCGACCAAAGTGCCCCATATCAGCATAGATAGATTCAGCACCGGTAATAGTTAAAATAACAGCGCCTAAGGCAATGAAAGAGGCAATTGGGTTTTCAACAATAAAGAGTAGCGCCCAGCTCGGATCCATTAACTCAAGGACTTCAGGCGACTTCCAGATATTGATAATGCCCAGTACGGTTAAAACCGAAAACCAGATCACCATGACCGGGCCAAACAAGGAACCAACTGAGCCGGTACCACGGCGTTGCAACATAAACAGACCAATCAACACACCAATACTGATTGGAATAACAAAGGGTTTTAGGCCGGGTGCGGCGACTTCTAAGCCTTCTACCGCTGATACTACGGAAATGGCTGGTGTGATCATGCCATCGCCAAAAAACAGTGCGGCGCCAAATAGACCAAAGCCAATTATGATTGGCCGCAACCATGCATGGCGATATTGCGCACGCAGCGCCAAAGCCAGCAGCGCCATGATGCCGCCTTCGCCGCGATTATCGGCACGCATCACAAATACCATGTACTTAATGGAGATGATCAGTGTCATCGACCAAAAAATCAGCGACAAAATACCGATGACATTGTCGTGATTTAAGGTTAGCCCGTAGGCTGGGCTAAAACACTCTTTTAGTGCGTACAGCGGGCTGGTGCCAATGTCACCGAAGACCACACCCAAGGCACCCACGGTCAGTGCCATTTGGCCTTTTACTTTAATATCTGTTGCTGATGCCGGCTGCATGCATGCCTCGTGGCTTATTTCGCAAGCGCGAATTCTAACACCAGTGAGTCAACTGTGCGCACTGCAAAAGTCTTTGCCAAATTCGGCTTGATCTATTAGGATTGCGCGCCTTACGGTGAGGTGTCCGAGTGGCTGAAGGAGCACGCCTGGAAAGCGTGTATACGGTAACCCCGTATCGAGGGTTCGAATCCCTCTCTCACCGCCAAATAAAGAAAAGCCCTGAATCACAAGCTATTTGTGGTTTAGGGCTTTTTACTTCTACTGCAACCATCGAATTATTGATCGTTAGCCTGAGCCTTGAACGAGCTGCCTTCTTCGTCAACTGAAATTGAGAAAGAGTTGCCTGTGGGCTCATCTTTGTTTGCTTCAACCTGAACTTCACGAATTGTTTCGCGTTCAATTACGGTGGTTTCGGATTTTTCTTTATTGTCGCAGGCTGACAGAGCAGTTACAGAAACAAGAGCGCATGCAAGGAATAGTTTGTTCATTAAGAATCTCTAGCGTATATATGGAAATCCACCATACCACGTATATGGACTTCCCCAAACCTGCTTCCTAGTGCCTATAAAGGCACACTAGTTACAGCTTCCGGTTTTGACTTGAATTGTTAATGGACTTCGCGTTTGAACCGCCGCTGTACTAAGCGTGACAGTTTGTTTTGCTGTGTCATACAACCAGTTACTAATGACATTATTGTTTACGCGAACCTCTTGTGGCGCACTGACGTTTACGAATCGTAAGTTCCAATTGCGAGCGCTCAAGGCGCCCGAAAACATCTTCCCCTCAATAGGGCTGATTTTTAAGGTATGGCATGCCCCATTGGGTGATGTTTCTGTCGACATTGGGGTCCATAGGAACTTGCCATTTTTATAGGCAAACCCGCGTCCCTCATCTTCATAAAGCCTGAATTTACCCGATGCACCGGGCCATATATTTAACGTGAGGTTATCTTGAGGCCCATGTTGGCTAGTGAGCATATGTGGCTGTAAGGGAAGTATCGTGCCTTTGCGCATAAATACGGCATATTGCTCTAACGGTACGCTACGCTTTATGGCCATAGGACCTGTTAAGACCTCGCCAGTAAAGTACTCAATCCATTCACCCGGTGGTATCCACACGTCAATGATTGCAGGGTCGCCAGGCGCGGCCACGGTTGCAACCATCATGTCATTGCCTAACGTAAACTGACTGCCATAGCGATACGCATCTTCTAAATGTGGCCATTGCAAATAAAGTGCGCGAGCCATTGGGAGGCCTGTGTCATGTGCTTCACGACTGAGTGAGTAGAGCATGGGAACAAGCTGACCTCGAAGGCGCATAAAGCTGGTCGCAATGTCTTCGGCTTTGCCCGGATACTCCC
>CAYYWS010000210.1:0-2496 GCA_964473955.1 uncultured Paraperlucidibaca sp.
TCAACAAAGTCCGAATGTGGTAGCGGGGGCTGGATTTGAACCAACGACCTTCGGGTTATGAGCCCGACGAGCTACCTGACTGCTCCACCCCGCATCAGAGGTTGCGAACTTTAGTGATCTGACGTGTTCTTGTCAAATCCTTTCGTAGGCTAATTACAATTGGTGCGGAAGGGGGGACTTGAACCCCCACGCCGTTAGGCACAGCCACCTCAAGGCTGCGTGTATACCAATTTCACCACTTCCGCTTTTACTTCACTACAGCAGGCTTATTGACCTGCTGGGGCCACCGGTAAATCAGAGCTCACCGGCGCGGGCGGCACTTTACTATCAGTTGGCAGATCCGGCAAGCCCTGAGTTTCAGCAGCCTCATCTTCCAACGGAATACCGAACATATTTTGCGACGTAGACTTTGCGTACACGGCCAATGACAGGCTGGTCACAAAAAACAGCAATGCCAAACCCGCTGTTAACTTTGTTAAAAAACCAGCCGAGCCAGCACCACCAAATACGGTGCCGGATGCACCCGAACCAAATGAAGCGCCTGCCTCTGCACCCTTGCCTTGCTGCAACATAATCAAAACAATCATCACGATTGCAATCAAAATGTGGACCACTAATACCAGCGTTTCCATCGTCTTCTCTCGTTAGGCGCTTAACTGAGCCGCCTTGCAAATTGCTAAAAATTCGTCTGCCAACAATGATGCGCCACCCACAAGGGCACCATCAATATCCGGCATATCAAACAACCCCGTTGCATTACTGCCCTTCACACTACCGCCATACACAATGCGCAACTGATTTGCTCGTGCCTCATCAAACGCTGCAAACACTGCACGCAAGGAGGCATGTACAGCCTGTGCCTGCTCAGGCGATGCGGTTAAACCCGTACCAATCGCCCAAACTGGCTCATACGCCAGCACGGCATTATCAAATGCTTCTGGGCCATGCTGATCGAGCACAGCCACTAACTGTCTTGACACCACAGCCAGTGTTTCACCGGCCTCACGCTCAGCTAACGTTTCACCAACGCATAACACCGCTTGTAAGCCAGCATTTTTTAACGCCGCAAACTTGTCGGCTATTTGCTGATCTGTTTCGGCAAACAACTGACGTCGCTCTGAGTGTCCAACTAAGGCGCCTTTAGCACCACAGTCCTGCAGCATTGCCACAGAAATCTCGCCGGTATAGGCGCCCGACTCAAACTCAGACACTGTTTGCGCCAACACAGACAGTGATGGCTGCCTGACTGAGTCCATAACAGACTGCAAATATACTGCTGGCGGCGCTACTGCCACATCGATATCAGCAAATGCTCCGATATCGCCAATATTGTTTAGCAGCTCGGCATTAGCCTGACGACTGCCATTCATTTTCCAGTTACCGGCCACCCAAGGACGACGCATTGTTCAATCTCCGATCAGCCGGACCCAAGAGGTCGGCAATACTAACCAAGGCTGCAATTGCTTACAAGTTGTTGCGCACTTCTTGTGCAAGCATCTCTGCTAGCTGCTCAACCAAGCCATGGTCCTCGCCCTCTACCATCACGCGTAAAACCGGCTCAGTGCCCGAGGCACGCAACAACACTCGCCCTCTACCAGCCAACTGAGCCTCGGCCTTGGTCACTGCCGCTTGAATAGCAGGATGCTGAATATCTGGCTTGCCTTGTACGCGCACATTAATGAGCACATTAGGGTATTTTTTCATGCCTGCTTTTAGCGCAGACAACGGCTGGCCACTTGCCACAACGGCGGAAAGGACCTGTAACGCAGCGACAATAGCGTCACCCGTACTGGCTTTATCCAAGCACACGATATGGCCACTGGCCTCACCACCAACCGACCAACCATGACGCTCTAACTCCGCCATAACATAACGGTCACCGACATTGGCGCGGACAAACTGCAGCCCCAATTCAGTAACTGCTTGCTCCATACCAAAGTTGCTCATGAGAGTACCGACCACACCGCCCACTGGCAGGCCAGCACGCAAACGCTCTCGCGCAATAATGTAGACAATCTCATCGCCGTCTATCAGGCCACCATTTTCATCAACCAGCATGACGCGGTCGCCATCACCATCAAAGGCGATACCCAAATGCGCTTTCTCGGCTACCACCTTTTGTTGCAGGCCTTCAGGGTGTGTTGAACCCACACCATCATTAATATTGCGGCCATTAGGCTCACAGGCAAAACGAATAACTCGCGCACCAAGCTCTTCAAACACCATTGGGCCCACTTGATAGGTGGCACCATGGGCGCAGTCCACCACGATGGTTAGACCTGCTAGTGATAAATGATAGGGAAAACTTGCTTTACAATATTCGACGTAACGACCACGTGCATCTTCAATACGTTTTACTTTACCCAGCAGCTCTGGGTTATCAATGACCATGTCTTTATCAAGCCATGCCTCAATGGACAACTCGATATCATCAGATAGTTTTTTACCGTCCGGACCAAAAAACTTAATTCCATTATCAAAGTAAGGATTATGCGA
>CAYYWS010000211.1:0-2492 GCA_964473955.1 uncultured Paraperlucidibaca sp.
GGCACGTTTTTGGGTGGCACCATTCATATTGGATTGGAAAATCATCGTGGTGGCCGTGCGGGTGATCCACCGTCAATTGCACTGGCGCATCGCCTACGTGAGTTACCGTTGCGCGTTGGCCGTTTAAAAACCGGCACGCCTCCACGTATTGATGCTAAGTCGGTTGATTTTTCGGTGATGCAGCCGCAACCAGGCGATACACCATTGCCAGTGATGTCATTCTTGGGCAATCAAGCCATGCATCCACGTCAGGTTAATTGTTGGATCACTCACACCAACTTAAAAACGCATGACATTATTCGTTCAGGGCTGGATCGCTCACCGATGTACACCGGTGTCATTGAAGGGGTAGGCCCACGGTATTGTCCGTCTATTGAAGATAAAATCCATCGCTTTGCCGACAAAGACTCGCATCAGGTCTTTATTGAGCCAGAAGGGCTGAACACGCACGAGTTATACCCTAATGGCATCTCCACGAGTCTGCCGTTTGATGTGCAAATGCAGTTGGTACGCTCGATTCGTGGCATGGAAAACGCGCACATTACACGACCCGGTTATGCCATTGAGTATGACTATTTTGATCCACGCGACTTAAAACACACCTTGGAAACTAAGGTTATTCACAACCTATTTTTTGCCGGCCAAATTAATGGCACTACGGGTTATGAAGAAGCCGGTGCGCAAGGTTTGTTGGCTGGTCTGAATGCAGGCTTGCGGGCTCAAGATAAAGAGGGCTGGTACCCAACCCGTGACCAAGCTTATTTGGGCGTGTTGGTGGATGACTTAATCACCATGGGCACCAAAGAGCCTTACCGTATGTTTACGTCACGTGCGGAATATCGTCTGATGCTGCGTGAAGACAATGCAGATGCACGTCTGACTGAAAAAGGCCGTGAGCTCGGTTTGGTTGATGACCTGCGCTGGGCCGCATTCTGTGGCAAACAAGAAGCGATTGTGATCGAAGCTGCACGCTTGAAGTCTGTCTGGGTTCAGCCGAATAGCGAACAGGCGGCACAGCTGGCGGAGCTCAGTGGTCAGGTGTTAAACCGCGAAGCCTCACTGCATGATTTGTTAAAACGACCACAAGTGACGTATGCACATGTGCTGGCGGTGGCGCCAACACCATTGGCAGAATCGTTAGCGCCCGTGGTTGGTGAGCAAATTGAAATTAGTGTGAAGTACGCCGGATATGTTGATCGTCAAGGCGATGAAATTGCCAAGCTAAAGTCGCAAGAAGCTTTGGCATTACCGGCTGACTTTGACTATGACCAAGTGCAAAGCCTATCAAATGAAGTGCGACAAAAGCTGAAACAAGCAAAACCAGAAACCTTGGCGCATGCCAGCCGTATTCCGGGTGTTACTCCAGCTGCCGTTTCCTTGTTGCTGATAGCACTTAAAAAACAAGGCCGGATTCGCCAGTCCAAGGTGGCGGTTTAATGGTGTTGAGTGAGTCGATATCCCAGCGTTTAAGCCAGGGTGCACAGGCCATGGGAATGGCCTTGAGTGATGAAGAGCAGCAGCGCTTGCTGACCTATCTTGCCGCACTTATTAAATGGAATAAGGCCTATAACCTGACCGCCATTCGCGACCCACTGGAAATGGTCGATAAGCACCTACTCGATAGCTTGAGTATTTTGCCGCATATTGATCAGAGCCCATTAATCGATATTGGAACCGGCGCAGGTTTGCCGGGTATGATCATTGCAATAATGCGGCCCCAGCTAGCCGTTACTTTGCTGGACTCCAATGGAAAAAAAACACGTTTTTTAAAGCAGCTAGTGGCGGATATGGCGCTATCTCAGGTCACGGTCGTTAATGACCGTTGTGAGCAGCATATTGGTCAGTATGGCCAAATTGCCAGCCGTGCGTTCGCAAGCTTGTCTGATATGGTGAATGGCACAGAGCACTTGATGGCCCCTAATGGACGTTGGTTAGCCATGAAAGGGCATGTGCCAGATGATGAAATCTCTGCCTTAGCAAGCACAATTAGGGTCGAAACTACCCCTGCTTTGCGAGTACCCTTTAGGGCGGATGCGCGACACCTGATAATTTTACGCCGGGACTAATAATAAGACAGTGACCGCTGCGTAAACTGCCGAGGATTTTCATGAATATCATCTTTGCAATCGCCAACCAAAAGGGTGGTGTCGGCAAGACCACAACAAGTGTGAACTTGGCAGCCTCGATGGCTGCGACAAAACGACGCGTGCTGCTGGTGGACCTTGATCCGCAGGGCAATGCCACTACCGGTTCTGGCATTGCTAAAAATGACTTAGAACTTAGTATTTACGATGTTTTATTAGGCAATGCCTCAGCCCTAGAAGTCATTACCGCTAGCAATGGCGGTTATGATTTATTGCCAGCAAATGGCGATCTGACCGCGGCCGAGGTAGAGCTACTGGAATCTGGTCATCAGGAGCAGCGCCTCCGCCAAGCTTTAGAGCCAGTTCGTGGCAGTTATGATGTCATTGTGATTGATTGTGCGCCGTCAT
>CAYYWS010000212.1:0-2489 GCA_964473955.1 uncultured Paraperlucidibaca sp.
GCATTAAGTGGCAGGGCACCGTAATTTAAGTCAATCGCATCAGCCAGTAATTCTTTGGTGCGCTCAATGGCTCCTCGGGCAACACCAACAGCCATCCCAGCCACCAAGGGTCGGGTGTTATCAAAGGTTTCCATGACACCGGCAAAACCTTTTTGCAGATCAATTTCGGGAGTGCCCAGTAAGTTTGCAGCCGGTACACGGCAGTCAGTAAAGGTGATGGCAGCAGTGTCTGAGGCTTTGATTCCCAGTTTATGCTCAAGGCGAGTAACGTCCATGCCGGGTGTGCCGTGTTCTACCACAAAAGACTTAATCGCGGCTTTGCCAAGGTTTTTGTCTAAAGTGGCCCAAACCACCACGGCCTCGGCGCGTGCACCAGAAGTGACATAGATTTTTTCGCCATTCAAAATATAGTCATCACCATCTTTGATGGCAGTGGTGCGAATGGCAGCTGAATCCGAGCCACAGCCTGGTTCGGTAATCGCCATGGCAGCCCACTTACCCTTAAAGCGAGCCAGCTGCTCGTCATTGGCCACTGCTGCAATGGCGGCATTACCTAAGCCTTGGCGAGGAATGGCCAGCAATAGACCAACGTCGCCATAACAAAGCTCCATTACACCTAATAGGGCAGATAAGTTGCCGCCATTTTTGTTGCCAGTGTCTTGGTCGTTGGATGGACGTTTGCTAGCACTGGTGGCACCAGTGGACTCATCTGCACCCTCATTCATGCCGTCCAGCAGAGATGCCAGCATGTCCAATTCTTTCGGGTAGGCATGCTCAGCTTTATCGTATTTGCGTGAAATAGGACGGTAAAAGGTTTCAGCCACTTGCCGTGCCTGAGTGACTAACATGCTGTATTTTTTTGGATTTTGTAAATTCATGATGTCGATCTCGAAAGTCAGGCTTAGAGGTGTAGGCCACCATGGGCGATGGCAACAAAACGTAGATCACGATACCAGCGCTCCACCGGATGCTCTTTGGTAAAGCCATGACCACCCAATAACTGCACACCATTAGTGCCAATTTGCATGGATTTTTCTGCGCACAACAGTCGTGCCAAATAGGCTTCGCGGTGGAATGGCTTGCCTGCTTCAGCCAGTGACGCCGCATTCCAAGTCAGCATGCGCATGCTGTCAATTTCGACCGCTAAATCGGCAATCATGAAAGCCACGCCCTGACGGTGCGAAATCGGTTCGCCAAAGGCAACACGATCATTACAGTAGGGAATTACATAATCCAAAACTGCTTGAGCTGTACCGACAGCTAAGGCGCACCAGGCCAAATAACCAAAATCTAAAAACGCTTGGTAATTAAATTCTTGGTCGCCTAATAAGGCATCAGCCGGTAACGCTAAATTGTCTAAACGCAGCTTCATGGTGCCGGTGGCTTTAAGCCCCATAGCCTCATCACTCATCCAGCTCATGCCGTCGCTGCCACCTTCCACAATAAAGAGCGCCGGTTTGTCATCGAGCATGGCGGCAACTAGCAACAGTTCGGCATCCGCACCGCAGAGCACAAGGCTTTTTTCGCCATTGAGCACAAAGCCATTCGCGCTGCGCTTAGCCACCGTGTTTAATTTCTGTGGGTTAAATAGTGGTGTGGCTTCATTAACCGCAATGCTAGCGACGGGTGCTTGTTCGCTGGCAAAAGCGGGTAGATAACGATTTTGTTGCTCGGCTGTACCCCAACGTGTGAGGGCATTGGCAACACCAATCGGTGCCAAAATTGCAGCTGCTAGACTGAAGTCACCATGGGCAAGATCTTCGGCCGCTAACATTTGAGTAACGACAGATTGCTCACTGGCAGCACCGCCCATGGACTCAGGCACGGCATAATAAGCCAGTCCTAACTCGGCGGCCTGAGTGCGTAAGTCGGCAGGTAGGCTAACGCTGTCATCGGCTTTGTGAGCAGCCGGATATAACACCTCAGCGGCAAAGCGTTGTACCGACTCACGAATCATTTGTTGTTCGTCAGTCAGGTTTAAATCAAATAGGTCGCTGCGGACTGGCGCGGCTAAGCGTTCACGAGGTTTTTTGTCGGTGGACTTAAATGCACGGGCAGTGGCACCAATGACTTGGAAGCCTGCTTTACTGCCTCGGTACAGGATTTTTTCGAAGGGCTTGCGCAGCTTTAGGGTGTCAATGACGTCGGACTGTGCCATGCGGCTGAGCAAGCTCAGACCAGCGCCTTGAAGGTCTACCATTTTCATTTTTCTCTCCGATTAGGCCCTGTGACTCATTGTTCACATGTTTTGATAGTGCCTGAATCCAAGACGCTTGCATTGACTTAAATGACTCAACTCACTGTCAAAATGAACGCAGTGGTCTTAGGGTGTGCTTTTTGGCGAGCTCGGCAAGCGTAGGTCGCTAATATGAACGGGGTACTCATTTTTTTTGCGATCAGCAAAATAATGACGCAATGTCAGTTTGACCGAGCGAAACGCCAGCTCATCCCAAGGGATCTCATCTTCATTAAACAGTTTGGTTTCCAGT
>CAYYWS010000213.1:0-2472 GCA_964473955.1 uncultured Paraperlucidibaca sp.
ACCGTGACAACAACTTGTTACTAGGTGGTATTGGTTCAAGTTATGGTGGCGGTTTTCAAATGTTATTGCTGGCGATTGACCCAAGTCAGCGTTTTGATGCCATTGTTCCAGAAATTACCTGGCATGATTTGAGCTATAGTTTAGCGCCTAATGGCGTTGTTAAGTCGTATTGGGCGCTAGCATTAGGCGCCTTAGGTGATGCTGGTACTCAGGGCAGTCAAGATCCGTTTATTCGTGCCGCACTACTTGAGGGGTCTATTTCGGGTGTTATGCCTGAGGCACTATTGCCATTTTTGCGTTATCACTCGCCAAGTTATTTCTGCGATAACCCAACTGATATTGCTGTCGGTGACGAAGGCAGTGTCGCCGACTTTTTGTTGGGTCCCTTGCTGAATAATATTCCGCTCACCGCCGGTAGTTATCGAGTGGGCACCGCTACTCGTAAAGCATTGCCCAAAGTAGACGCGTTGATTTTCCAAGGCCCGCGTGATGACTTATTTAATCTGAATGAGGCCTACAAGAACTATCAGTGCTTGCAGCGAGCTGGTGGTGATGTGCGTTTACTGAGTTATGAGTTTGGCCATGGTTTTTTAGCGCCTGACTTAGGGTTAGTGCAGCAAACAATAGAGGCACAAACACTACCTCTTGGGCGCAATTGTGGGCCTATTGATGCTAACCAAGCTGCCGTTGCTTGGTTTAACGAAAAGCTCTTGGGGCAGGGCAATGCTAACGAGGTAATTAGTACAGGCCGAGATATTTGCTTGTCGCTAACGCAAAATGATGCTGTGGCGGTAACGACGATGCCAATCGGAGGGGAAACCTTCCCAGTGCAATTGCCAGGCGGTCTGCCTGTGCCAGTGATGCTGGGACAGCTAACACCAACCGTCGTGCCACTGACGACCATTAGCAATGTCAGCGAAGTTATTGCTGGTATTCCTAGGCTTAATATTACCGTTGGGCGTGGCAATGAAATGTTAGATAGCGTATGTCAGTCTGCAGCGGAGCCTTTGCTACGTTTGGGTAGTTGTGACAGCACGGTGTTTATTGGTTTGGGCGTGATTCCTTTGGCAGAAAAAGGCACTCGACTGCCACTAGTGCCAGAGCTACTTGATGAACAAGTATTGCCGATTCGTGGTTTTGGCAGCTTTGAGCTAGATATGGTGGGTGTTGCCGAGCGCTTAGTTGCCGGAGATCAGCTTGTTTTGATGGTGTATGGCAATCAGCAGGGCTTTGTTGCTACCTCATCACGAGATCTAAGCACAGCGATTGTCACGGTTAGTGGCACGGTTTCAGTGCCTATGTTGGGTGATTTGCCCAGCCTAAGTGACTAGGACAAATTGATACGCCGAGCGATAGCGTTTGGTTGCCGCTCGGTTTGTCTTTACAATCGCAAGCTACCGTTTTTATGGGTGCTGCGTGATGAATTACCCCACCATTGCCGATTGTGTTGGAAATACCCCACTAGTGCGCTTACAGCGCCTACCCGGCAATAGCTCCAACACTATTTTAGTGAAGCTGGAAGGCAATAACCCGGCGGGCTCAGTTAAAGATCGCCCAGCGCTGTCGATGATTACTGAAGCCGAAAGGCGTGGCCAAATCAAGCCCGGTGATACCTTGATTGAGGCGACATCTGGTAATACCGGTATTGCCTTGGCGATGGCCGCTGCCATTAAAGGTTATCGCATGGTACTCATCATGCCAGCCAATCAAAGCCAAGAACGTAAAGACGCGATGGCTGCTTATGGTGCTGAGCTGATCTCAGTCACCCAGCAAGAAGGCATGGAGGGTGCGCGTGATTTAGCATTGCGTATGCAAGCCGAGGGCAAAGGTATTGTGCTAAACCAATTTGGTAATAGTGATAATCCGTTGGCACATTTTAATGGCACCGGCCCTGAAATTTGGCAGCAAACTCAAGGTCAAATTACGCACTTTGTCAGCTCGATGGGTACAACTGGCACCATCATGGGTGTGTCCCGTTATCTAAAAGCGCAAAATCCGAATATTCAGATTGTTGGGTTGCAGCCCGTTGAGGGCTCGCAGATTCCCGGCATTCGCCGTTGGCCAGAAGCCTATCTGCCTACTATTTTTGAGCGTGATCGTGTGGATTTAGTCATGGACATTCCACAAGCAGAAGCTGAAGTCATGATGCGTCGCTTAGCCCGAGAAGAAGGGATTTTCTGTGGTGTGTCCTCTGGCGGTTCAGTCTGGGCGGCGTTAGAGCTGGCTAAAACCTTAGAAAATGCCGTCATTGTGGCCATCGTCTGTGATCGTGGTGACCGCTACTTATCAACCGGTGTATTTTCATGAACACACTGGTGTTTGATATCGAAACCGTGCCCGATATTGCCGGCGGTCGTCGTTTATATGGCCTAGAGGGTTTGGATGACGCAGCCGCAGCAGAGGCACTGTTTAAGTTGCGTCGGCAAGAAACCGGTGGCAGTGACTTTATCCGTCATTCGCTGCAGCGCATTG
>CAYYWS010000214.1:0-2461 GCA_964473955.1 uncultured Paraperlucidibaca sp.
GTAGCACTACAAAAAGCCATCCCTGCTAATTTACGTGACCCTAGCAATCAGTGGTTTGGCTTAGGTATTCGTGCTCGAACCGTATTTTTTAATACTGATAAACTGAAAGCTAGCGACATCATCAGTTATGAAGACTTAGCTGATCCACGCTGGAAAGGACGCCTATGTCTGCGTACTTCCAAAAAAGTCTATAACCAATCGTTAGTCGCCATGCTGATTGCTGAACATGGTGAAGCAAAAACTGAATCCATTGTACGTGGCTGGGTCAATAACTTAGCCACTCCGCCATTTTCAGATGACACCCGTTTATTAGAAGCCATCGCGGCAGGACAATGTGATGTCGGTATTGCCAACACCTATTATTTTGGCCGTTATAAAGTGTCACAGCCCAATGCCAAAGTTGACATTGCTTGGCCTAATCAAAAGGCTGACGGGGTTCATATCAACATTTCTGGTGCCGGCATTACACGTCACGCCAAAAACCCTGCGGCAGCACAGCGCTTTTTGGAGTGGATGGCATCTGAAAAAGGTCAAAGCCTATTTGCAGACGTGAACATGGAGTACCCCGCCAACCCTAGTGTGAAGCCAGCGGAAAGTGTCAGTGCTTGGGGCACTTATAAGGCCAGTTCATTAAATGTGATGCAGGCTGGTAAACTGCAACGCCGCGCCACACAACTAATGGATAGAGTTGGTTATCGCTGATAGCATCGGCAGGGTTTCTTAAGTAGCACTGGAGCACCTGCCATTAACGCGGTACTGATTGTTTTATTAGGCCTTTGTGCCAGCCTGATTTTGCTGCCCATAACGGCGGTGATTTATGGCGGCTTTAATGCGGAGCCTGAGGTCTGGCAGCATCTTGTCGACTATGTGCTGCCGACCGCTATTCCCAACACACTATGGCTGGTAGCCGGAGTAACCACACTAGCCATTCTGATCGGCACTCTGCTGGCATGGTTAACCACAGCATATGCCTTTGCGGGCAGACGCCTATTTGTGATTTTGCTGCTGCTGCCGCTGGCCATGCCCAGCTATATTTTGGCCTTTATTTATCTGGACTGGATTTCGTACCCTGCACCTTTGCCAACGTGGTGGCGAGCACAGGGTTGGGGCGAGTTTCCGCTACAGCCTGGGCGAGCACTGACGATTGTCACCATGACGTTTGGTCTCTACCCCTACGTATTCTTAGTTACCCGCCAGGCATTTTTATCACAGGGCCAAAAGCTGATCGAAGCCGCCGCCATGCTAGGCTCGTCAAAATGGCGAATTGCCAGACGCGTAGTGATTCCGCTGTCACTGCCATGGATTGCGGGTAGCGGCTTATTGGTCGCCATGGAGACATTGGCCGATTATGGCACCGTTGCCATCTTTAATTACGACACACTGACTACGGCAGTGGTCAGCACTTGGTTTAGCCTGTACTCCAAAGTTACCGCACTCAAAGTCGCCGGCATTTTGCTGTTGTTTGTGTTGGTCTTTATCTATCTTGAGCGCCGTATTCAACCACGACAATTTGAATCCAGCGCACGTGAAGGCGCCCTACTCAAACGCCGTTCATTAAACGCTAAAGAGCAGTTTTTTGTGATTAGCTTTTTACTGACATTTTTGGCGGTGGTGTTAATTGCACCAATGACCCAGCTATTGTTCTGGAGCAGCCAGCAACTATCTCAATGGAATCCAGAGTGGCTGGTATTGGCTTATCGCTCAGTCATCACCGCACTCAGTGCAGGCATTGTGCTAGCTATATTAGCGGTGAGCATTAGTTTTGCTAATCGACGCAAAGTCATGCCCGCGCATAACTGGCTAGGGCGAGTTGCTACCTTTGGTTATGCCTTTCCCGGCGTTGTGCTTGCCGTTGGTCTTTATTGGCCACTGGTACAACTAGACTACTGGTTGAGTGATGCCTTTTATGCCATCGGCATCAACATCAATTCTGTTTTTCAGTTTGGCATCACCTTGCTACTTATTGGTTATGCCGCCAGGTTCTTAGCGGTAGCACACAAACCTATTTTTGCTGCCGTCAATCGCATCACACCACGCCACGAAGAAAGCGCAAGGCTGTTAGGCGCCTCCGGCACACGCCTAGGCCGACGCCTCTATTGGCCACTACTTTCCGGCGGCATTGGCACCGCGTTGTTGCTGGTGTTTTTAGATGTGATGAAAGAAATTCCCATCACATTATTGATGCGGCCTGTTGGCTGGGAAACATTGGCCACTAAAATTTTTCAGTTCACCGTCGAAGGACAGTGGCAGCAGGCTGCAGTGCCTGCATTACTACTAGTGTTGACCAGCTTATTACCCTTAAGTTGGTTGTGCCATAAATTATGGCAAGAGGAGATCAGTCGATGACCATGACAATGGTGCAGGCACAGGCACTTACACTTAGCCATGTTCACTGCCGTTATGGCAAAGACGATGTCGTCCGAGACATCAGCCTAACACTGAGCGCTGGCCATATTGGCTG
>CAYYWS010000215.1:0-2447 GCA_964473955.1 uncultured Paraperlucidibaca sp.
TTGCGCGTTCAGACGGCTCTTATGACGAGCAGCCTTATTTTTGTGGATGATGCCCTTGTCAGCAATACGGTCGATAACCGGTACGGCTGTGGTGTAAGCAGCTTGGGCAGCAGCCTTGTCGCCGCTAGCAATAGCGTTAACAACTTTCTTGATGTAGGTACGCACCATGGAGCGCAGGCTCGCATTGTGCAGGCGCTGCTTGTCGTTTTGACGAGCGCGCTTTTTGGCTTGTGCAGAGTTGGCCACAGGGCGACTCCCTTAATTTGTTCGTGGAAAAGGTGTTTTGGATTAGTACTTCACAGATCCAAAATCAGGCGCGCAATGATGCAGATCTTCTCGCCCGAAGTCAACCGGTAGTGCTAGCCGTTATGCGCCTGACTAGGCTAACATCGCGCAACTTTAGTGGAGTTGCCATGACTAGCCCTGTTCCTCAGCAGCCGACACCGCCAAAATCCTCAGGAGGACTGTGGCGATCGACCTTCATTGTCAGCGCGATGACACTATTGTCGCGCATTGCTGGCCTAGTGCGCGACATGGTTTTTATGAATCTATTTGGTGCTGGGCGCCTAATGGACGCCTTTTTGGTGGCGTTTAAGATTCCTAACTTTCTGCGTCGACTGTTTGCTGAGGGGGCATTTTCTCAGGCTTTTGTGCCGGTGCTGTCAGAAGTTAAGACTCAACATGGCGATAAAGAGGTGCGCCGCCTGATTAATCATGTGGCGGGTACCTTAACGGTCATCATCGGCGGTTTGACTGTAGTGGCAATAGTCTTTGCGCCGGCTATTATTTTTATCTTTGCACCCGGCTTTCGTAGTGATGCTTTCCAGTTTCAACTGGCATCAGACATGCTACGTATTACTTTTCCGTATTTGCTGCTGATCTCGCTGACTGCTTTTGCTGGCGGTATTTTAAACACCTATCAGCGTTTTGGCGTGTCTAGCTTTACGCCAGTGTTATTGAACTTAACCATGATTGGTTGTGCGATTTGGTTATCACCACTGTTGTCACAGCCGATTATGGCTCTGGCTTGGGGGGTTTTAATTGCCGGTATTGTGCAATTAGGCTTTCAGTGGTGGCCGTTACGCCAAATGAATTTGATGCCGCGCTTTCGGCCAAATTTCAAAGATCCGGAAGTTAAACGTATTTTGACCTTGATGATCCCGGCCATGTTTGGTGTGTCGGTCAGTCAAATTAATTTGCTGCTCGACACCATCTTGGCCTCCTTTTTGATGCCGGGCTCGGTGTCATGGCTGTATACCGCGGATCGTTTAACCGAACTGCCTTTGGGCCTGATTGGCATTGCGGTGGCAACGGTTATTTTGCCAACACTATCGGCTAAACATGCCACAAAGTCTGATGCAGAGTTCCGCGCCACCATTGATTGGGCGATGCGCGTTATTGTCATGGTGGGTTTGCCGGCGTCATTGGCCCTGGGTGTATTGGCCGAGCCGTTAATGGCGGCGCTATTTCATCATGGCCAGTTCACGGAAATTGATGTCATCAAGTCTGCAGCGGCATTAAAGGCGCTGGCCGGCGGCATTTTGGCCTTTATGTTGATTAAGGTATTTGCCCCAGCATTTTATGCCCGCCAAGATATGAAAACACCGGTACGCATTGGCATTATTGCCATGGTAGCCAATATGGTATTGAACCTAATCTTGGTTTGGCCACTGCAGCATGTGGGTTTGTCCTTGGCAAGCACCTTAGCGGCGTTCATCAATGCCGGCCTGTTGTATAAGGGTCTGCATCAAAATGGCATTTATCAAATGCAAAAACCATGGCTGGGGTTGATGTTGAGGTTCCTCATCGCTAATAGCGTCATGGTGGCCTTATTGCTGTGGATTACACCGTCGATTGAATGGTGGTTTAGTGCCGCGGTATGGCCACGTGTGGGTTATGTGCTGCTGATTTGTTTGGCGGGTGCTGCTGCCTATGGTGTGGCGCTATTGGCGACTGGTTTTAGGCCTAGACATATACGTCATCCATAAGTGCTGCAAAGTGCGACGCCAAGGCGCTGATTCGTTATACTTCAGCACTTTATTTCATCAGCCTTGCGAAAACATGGAATTAATTCGTGGTTTGCACAATTTGCGCCCCCAACATCAGGGTAATGCCATAACTATTGGCAACTTTGATGGTGTGCATCGTGGCCATCAGGCCATGCTGGCCGCCTTAAAAGTGCATGCGGATGCCTTGCAGCTGCCCTTAATGGTGATTTGTTTTGAGCCTCAGCCACAGGAGTTTTTGGCTGCAGATCAGGCTCCCGCGCGGTTGATGACTTGGCGTGACAAGGTGGAAGCATTAAGCGCTGCTGGTGTGGATAGAGTGTTGCTGATTCGCTTTGATGCGCGCTTTCGTGCTTATTCCGCACAGGACTTTATTGAGTCGTTGCTGGTGCAAGCCTTGGGTTGTCGTTATTTGTATGTTGGTGATGATTTTCGCTTTGG
>CAYYWS010000216.1:0-2412 GCA_964473955.1 uncultured Paraperlucidibaca sp.
ATTTTGCAGTGGGAATTTATTGACTCCGATCATGAAATCGAAGCGCGCACGGGTGCTGATATTCCCTGGATTTTTGATATTGAAGGCGAGACGGGCTTTCGCCAGCGCGAAGAAGTGGTGATTGATGTTTTGACGCAGCGTGAAGGTATTGTGCTGGCCACTGGCGGTGGTGCAGTGTTGCGTGAAAGCAATCGACGTCATTTGCATGAGCGCGGCACTGTCGTTTATTTAGAGACATCAGTAGATCGCTCGCTCGAGCGAACTGCGCGAGACCAAAATCGTCCATTATTACAAACCGATGACCCTCGTGCTCGCTTAACGGAATTGCTACGCCAACGTGACCCGCTTTATCGCGAAGTTGCACACCATGTCATGACCACCGAGCGCACTAGTGCGCGAGAGGTGGCTTGGCATTTGCTGCAGGCGCTGGGCCTGCGCTAAGGAGAAAGAGTAGACATGCAGCGTTTAGAGGTTGCTTTAGGGAACCGCAGTTACCCCATTTATATCGGCCATTCGTTATTGGCGAACGAGGCTTTGCTGCGTGAGCATGTCCACGGCAAACAGGTGCTGTTAGTCAGCAATACCACGGTGGCGCCTTTGTATGCTGAACGCTTGTTGAGTCAGCTGCGTGCTGCAGGCTTTACAGTTGCTGAAGCAACGCTGCCTGATGGCGAATCCTTTAAAGACTGGCAGCACTTAAATCAAATTTTTGATGCTTTGTTGCAAGCTCGCTTTGGTCGTCGGGTTACTTTGGTTGCCTTAGGTGGTGGCGTTATTGGAGATATGACGGGCTTTGCTGCGGCGTGTTATCAGCGTGGTGTCGACTTCATTCAGGTGCCAACAACATTGTTGTCGCAAGTGGATTCATCGGTGGGCGGTAAAACCGGTATCAATCATCCGCTAGGTAAAAATATGATCGGCGCGTTTAAGCAGCCTTTAGCTGTGATCATAGATACGGCTGTGTTGGGCACATTATCAGCGCGTGAGTTTTCTGCTGGCATGGCGGAAGTCATTAAATATGGCCTAATTCAAGATGCGGAGTTTTTAGCCTGGCTTGAACAAAATATGGACGGCTTGATGGCGCGTGATCCAGTCTTGCTGGCTCAGGCTATACGCCGTTCCTGTGAAAATAAAGCTAAGGTTGTAGCGGCGGATGAGTTAGAGCAGCTTGATGTTCGAGCTTTGTTAAACCTAGGTCATACCTTTGGACACGCTATTGAAACCGGTATGGGTTATGGTAGCTGGCTACATGGTGAGGCCGTGGCTGTGGGCATGTTAATGGCTGCAGATTTGTCATGTCGTTTAGGCTGGCTAACTCAGGCTGATGTTGGCCGTGTAAAAGTATTATTGCAGCGTGCGAGCTTGCCAGTTGTGCCGCCGGCGTTATCGTCAGACGAGTTTTTGAGCCACATGGCGGTGGATAAAAAAAATGTAGATGGCAAGTTGCGCTTAGTGTTGCTGCGTGCGCTTGGGCAGGCTGTTGTTAGTGATGATGCCAATCATCAGTTGTTGTTGTCGACATTAAGTGCTGGTGCCGGCTTGGGGCAATATAAGGCGAGCGAGGGCGAAAATAATGGGCAATAGTCGCCGCATGCAGCTAAAGTTAGCGATGATTTTCATCGTGGCTTTTGTGTTGTTATTAGTGCTGCTGGCTTTGTCTGCGCCAACACCTCAGCATTTTAAGGAGCGAGTATTAGTTGGCTTAATGCAGGCTGACACGAACTTACTTGATGATGATTTCGGCGGTTTCCCTGAGCTGGTAAAGGACGCCGGTGGTGCCCAACCTGTGCCTTATAGCCCAGACTGGCTGCCGCACCCACAGTTCCGAGACTCAAATTGGTTGTTAGCGCGTTCGCCCGTATCTTATACCTTGCAGGTGGGTGTTTTTTCTTCGCAAGATGGCATTAAAAGTTTGTTGGCAGAGCGTACTGATAGCGATCGCTTCGCTTATGTGCATGTGCGTGACCCGGCATATCGTGAAGAGCCTTTAATGCCAATGATTATTGACGGAGAGCTTGTACCTAGCATTCGCCCAGATCCACCTAAGCGCTATGTTTTAACTTTTGGTGAGTTTGAGTCGGTTGTAGATGCACAGGCAGCTGCAGAAGCGCTTATGGGCTTGCCTGGGCGTCCAGTGGTGCGCAGTTGGGACTTGCTGCAAGCACTGTATGTGCCGCAGCGTGTTGCTCCAGCGCCACAAACAATAGATGTTATGCGCCCAGGAACAGAAGCTGAGCAAGTTCGTCCAGCCGATGTAGAGAGTCTGGGTGCTGAGCCTGAGGTAACAGAAACACAGGATAGAACAGTGCCTGTGCTGTCTTTACCATTTAGATAGTGGACAGCTGTTTAGATTGAACATTTGAGCAAAAGACGCTTTTCACCTACTATACGCGTCCCTTTTTGTGGCCTTTT
>CAYYWS010000217.1:0-1224 GCA_964473955.1 uncultured Paraperlucidibaca sp.
CGACGCGGTTATCGTTATCAAACAGACGACCCTGACACGGGTAAGCCTTGGCCAGACATGCCTGCCATGCTGCAGCGGTTGGCCAATGACTTAAGCACAATGGCGGGTTACAAAAACTTTCAGCCAGATGTGTGTTTGATTAATCGTTATGTTGTTGGCGCAAAAATGGCGCTGCACCAAGATGCGGATGAATCTGATTTTGAGCAGCCGATTGTGTCGTTATCGTTTGGTTTGCCAGTGGTATTTTTGTGGGGTGGGCTGCAGCGTAGCGATCCGGTGCAAAAAATCGTATTGGACCACGGTGATGTGCTGGTTTGGGGCGGAAAAAGCCGACTGAACTTTCACGGTGTGGCGCCACTGCGCAAGGGTGTGCATCCCTTGCTGGGTGAGCAGCGTATTAACCTAACGTTTCGTCGTGCGCGTTAGTTAGCTGCCGCCGATAACGCCATATTCACCACTACAATGACAGCAATCACCATGCCCACGGTGAAAATAATGCCAGCAATAATAAAAGGCGTTGGATCATTGCTGCTAAAGTCGCGTTGACGATTTTTTTCGGTTTGCACCCCAAACCATGAGCGAAACACACTAGCCAACACGGTCAGTGGACTTAAGCTCTCAGGGTTTTTAGGTGGCTCTTCGGGTGGAGTGGGTTTAGTCACTTTTCTTACCACTTTTAGTCAGTAGTTTTCGGTATCGCTCATCGAGTGTGTCGTCATAGTCAGGGTAGTCTGGCGCTAATGTAGTTAAGTGCTGCAATAGCAGCTGACAAACAATACGACGAGCAACCTTCTTGTCATCATTAGGAATTAAATACCAAGGGGCATCGTTGCAGTGAGTTTCGGCAACTGCAAATTCCATGGCGTTTAAATACTGTTCTCTATCCTGGAAGGTATCAACATCAGAAGCATCAAACTTCCAGCGTTTGCGAGGCTGATCTAAGCGTTTTAATAGGCGATCGCGTTGCTCTTCTTTCGACTGATGCAGCCAGACCTTAATAATCGTGGTGCCACAGCGAGCAAGATGAGATTCATAGTCACGCAGAATATGGCAGCGCTGACGCCAAAATTCCTCGTCTTCATTGGCATCTGGTAACAAACGCTCAGCCAGCACCGCTTCATATTGGCTGCGATTAAACACAGTAATCTGACCAAAGCCCGGCATTTTGTGGCCGACACGCCATAAAAAGTCATGGCGCGCTTCTTCTTCGGTAGGTCGACCAAA
>CAYYWS010000217.1:1324-2393 GCA_964473955.1 uncultured Paraperlucidibaca sp.
CGGCCACCCTGCCAACAACAAAAATGGGTCACATCGTGCGACATAAAATGCTCCAGCAACAAAAAAGCGTGTTGCCATAGTGCATGACTCTGGCGACACTGAGAAGAGCAAGGGGGAAGTTATGCGCGTAGTGTTTGTACACGGCAAGGAAAGTGGTCCCAACGGCCTAAAAATTAAAGCGATGTCAGCTATGGTTCAGGCCCTAGGTTATGAGGTGGTCGCACCGGATCTGCGTCAGCATGATGACCCACAGTGGCGCACTCAGCAGCTATTGGAGGTGCTTGGCGCTGGTCCAGCTTTTATTGTTGGCTCCAGTCTGGGTGGTTTTGTAGCTGCGAATGCAGCGGCCTTGGCGCCACAACAGGTATTGGGTTTATTTCTGCTCTGCCCAGCCTTTGATTTGCCCGGTTATCCACTGAAACGACCCGATCAGCCGTTGCGTGGTGGGCAGGTGTATTTGGTGCATGGTCGTCATGACAGCGTAGTGCCTTTAGCAAACTCAGAACGTGCAGCCAGCGATTGGGCGGCGACCTTGGTGACAGTCGACGATGACCACCCGCTGCATAATAGTGTGGATTTGATTTGCCAGCATTTGCATGTCTGGTTAAGCCAACAGGAGCCGTTGGCGTGAACGCATCGTTGCAACCCGGTTTTTTAGTCCTGCATGCTCATCATTTAGAAAGCTTGCGTGATGTGCTGATTCATTTGCTTAGGCAGCAGCCTTTAGCGCCGTTAGAAAATGAAGTGGTGTTGGTACAAAGCAACGGTATGGCGCAGTGGCTTAAAGCCGCTATTGCCGCTGATGAACCTGAGGGTTTAGGCATTTGCGCTGCCGTTAATATGACGTTTCCGGCGCGCTTTTTGTGGCAGGCATATCGTTTGGTGTTAGGTGAAGACGTGGTGCCACGTCAGTCACCCTATGATAAAGCCGCTTTGCGTTGGCGTATCCTAGCATTACTGCCATCACAACTGAGCCAGCCGGAGTTTGCCCCCTTAAACGCTTATTTACGTGACGATGTTGGTGGTCGTAAGCACTGGCAGTTGGCCTGCCAAATTGCCGATATTTTTG
>CAYYWS010000218.1:0-2392 GCA_964473955.1 uncultured Paraperlucidibaca sp.
GAAGGCAATCAAATTGCCATGATTTTGGCTAACTTAGGAACGCATATCGCTGATCCAGCGCACCGGATTCAGGTGGTTCAGGCGTCAGTGAAAGAGGCAAAAGAGCGCTATAAGGCGATGAGCCCAGCAGAGATTTTGAACTATACCGCATTGATGATGGCGCCAGCCGGCATCAATTTGATGACCGGCTTGGCGTCAGGGTTACGTGCTTTTAATGTGATCATTTCCAATGTACCGGGGCCGAAAGAGCCCCTGTACTGGAATGGAGCGCGCCTGATGGGTCAGTATCCGGTATCGATACCGATTGATCAGGTCGCGCTCAATATCACTTTGACCAGCTACGTGGACCAGCTGGAGTTCGGTCTGACCGCCTGCCGTCGAACCCTTCCTTCGATGCAGCGCCTTCTCGACTACCTGGAGTATGGCCTGGACGAGCTGGAGATTGCTTGCGGTCAGCGCTAAAGCCGGGGCCACTGCGCTGAGGACGACGGTCTAGGCGCAGTTGGCGTTCAAATGCACTACGCTCATGCGTTGCTGCACCGACGACATTACCATTTGGCTCACCATCTGCACCAACACGTGGAGCGGCGGCAGCGCGCGGCGCATCACGGAAGCTGTCACGACGAGGTGCGGCAGCACGAGGTGCGTCACGGTAGCTGTCGCGAGGACCGGCTGCACGAGGCGCATCACGGAAACCACCATCACGTGGAGCGGCTGCGCGCGGTGCATCACCACGGTAGCCATCACGACGGCTATCGCCACGAGCATCATCACGTGGTGGACGTGAGCTGCTGTAACCAGAAGCAGTACGTGGGCCATCACGGCGTGCGCCTTCAGGGCGTGCACCACGGTGACCACCGGGACGACCACTTGGGCCATTGTCACGGTACTTCGGTGCTGGACGTGGTTCCATGCCAGCAATTGTCAATTCAGGAATTGACTGGCCAGTATAGGCAGCTAAACGTTGTAACTTACCGCGGTCGCGGCGATTTACTAGGCTGACTGCTGTACCGGTACGACCAGCACGGCCAGTACGACCGATACGGTGAACGTAATCTTCCAATACCATTGGTAGATCGAAGTTAAATACGTGGCTGATGCCAACAACGTCGATGCCGCGGGCGGCAACGTCTGTTGCAACCAAGCAACGTACTAAACCACTTTTCAGGTCGCGTAGTGTGCGGTTACGTGCAGGCTGTTTCATGTCGCCATGCAAAGCAGCTGTTTGCAAACCATAAGTAGCCAATTCAATAGAAAGCTGCTCTGCGTCACGACGTGTTGCAGTGAAAACTACGGATTGGTTAACTTCAGGATCAGCCAACAGTTTTAACAAAATGGCTTTTTTGTGGTCCATGTCGTCACAGAAGTACAGGCCTTGTGTGATGTTTTCATGGCGTTCACGTTGTGCACTGATCTGCAGGCGTTCTGGGTTGCGCATAACACGGGCAGCCAGCGTAGCAATACGATCTTCTAGTGTTGCAGAGAACAATAGTGTTTGACGTTCGGCCGGTGCTTTCTCAGCAATCAGCTCAACATCATCAATGAAGCCGAGATCTAGCATACGGTCGGCTTCGTCTAAAATTAATACTTCAACGCGGTCTAAGGTGATTTGGCCACGATTGATCAGGTCGAGCAGACGACCTGGTGTTGCCACCATGACATCAATAGGACGAGCCAAGTTACGTTGTTGAACTTGGTAGTTCATGCCACCCAAGATGCTGACAGTGCGCAAACGCAGGCGCTTGCCATACGTAATTGCAGCAGCTTCAACTTGGCGAGCCAGTTCACGAGTTGGTGTTAATACCAATACGCGTGGACCTTTACCTTTGCCACCAGGTGTCATGGTGAGACGGTGCAGCGATGGCAACATGAAGGCGGCGGTTTTACCGGTACCTGTTTGTGCAGAAGCCATTAAGTCTTTGCCGCTTAGGGCAATTGGAATACCTTGCGACTGAATTGCAGTAGGTTCGGTGTAGCCAGCTTCGTTAAGGGCGGCCAAAAGCGCATCATGCAACCCAAGGTCGCTAAATGTAGTAGTCAAAATATATATCCTCGCGGACTAACCGCGGTGAGTAGGCAAATAGCAGCTAACCGACGACACGGAGGCGGCGGTGGCTGACGTTTAGATCGTCGCCAACCAGACCAAGTGGACTGCACCGAGAGAGAAACGCGAGGGCAGTTCGACAATAAAAGGCGGGCACGACATGACTGCATTAGCAGCGGGGCGCATAGTAAGCACTGTTGTAACAAAAAGCCAGCATTATTTAGCTAACCGACCAATGGCCATTGAGTTTGTCGGTTGTTATTTGTACCATCGTGCATGTTTTGACTGTTGGCGTTTTTTCACGCTTTGCGGCAAAGTGCTTAAACAAAAATTAAGAATAATGTGGGG
>CAYYWS010000219.1:0-2377 GCA_964473955.1 uncultured Paraperlucidibaca sp.
TCGGTTCTAATGCCGCCGGATATTCATCAGCTATTTTTGCAGCGCTTGGCCGAATTGCCTAAGCCGCCCAAAGGAATACCAAAACGCATTATTGTTTGGGGCTTTTCTACTTTACCCGGCCATGTTCTGGAAGCTTTGGCAGCATTGGGCCGACATGTGCAAGTGGTGCTGGCGGTGGTTAATCCCTGTCGCCATTACTGGGCCGATTTATTACAGCCACGTCAGCGCTTGCGCCATGCGCGCAAAAGCAGCTTAGCGTCGGTTATTGCCGAGCATGAGTTATCCCAGCATGCCAACCCGCTGTTGTTAGCTTGGGGCCAGCAGGGTCGTGATTATTTACGTCGACTTGAACAGTTTGATGAGCCCGATAGTTATCGTCAGCAGTTTTTGGCCATGGGCCAGCCCATCGATGTCTTTGTTAGCAACGACAATCCCACAACGTTGTTGGCACAAGTGCAAGAGGCGATTCATGATTTGCAGGCGCTGCCACAGCAAGCCAGCGAGCGTACTGCTTTAAACCTAAATGACCATAGCCTACGTTTTCAAAGTGCGCACAGTCGTTTGCGTGAAGTAGAGGCCTTGCATGATTATTTGCTGGCGTTAATAACGGATGCACGTGGACAAGGCGAAGCGGTGCATCCACGCGATATCGTGGTGATGGTGCCCGACATTCGTGACTATGCGCCATTGATTCAGGCGGTATTTGGCGCGGATGAAGCAACCAAGCTGCCTTTTGTAATTTTGGACAAACCCAGCCGTGGCCAGTCACCGTTATTAAATGCCTTGGAGTGGTTGTTAACACTGCCCGAACATCGCTGCAGCAACGTGGAGTTATGGGACTTAATTGATGTGCCGGCGCTGCAGCAGCGTTTTGGCTTTAGTGCCGAGATGTTGCCCGCTCTGCGGACGTGGTTTGATCAAGCCGGTGCTCGATGGGGACTAGATGCTGCCCACCGGGCGCAGTGGGGCATGCCAGAAAATCTGGAGCAAAACACTTGGCGTTTTGCCTTGGATAGGTTGATTTTAGGGTATGCCAGCGGTGCCGTTGATGCCGAAGTGCAAGCACTGTTTGCCGATTGTTTGCCCGAACCACTGGCTAGCCCGTTAGAAGCCGCTGCGTTGGGCCCGATGAATTTATTGCTAACCGCCTTAACCGAGTGGCAAGCACTGCTGCGTCAAGAGCGGCCACTGAGCGAGTGGATGGTGTTATGCCGAGAGCTGCTAACCGCCTTTTTCGAAATTACCCGAGATGATCCCGCCGCTGCGGTGTTTGAGCAAATTGAGCAAGCTCATACCTTGTGGTTTGAAGAAACGCAGGACTTACAACAGCGGCTGGATAAAGTCAGTTTAAGCGTGGTTCGTGAGGCTTGGTTGTCACGATTAGATGAAAGCAGCATGTCGCAGCGGTTTTTAAGTGGCGCTATTCATTTTGCGACCCTGATGCCCATGCGTGCGATCCCGTTTAAACACATCTGTATTTTGGGCCTTAACGACAATGAGTTCCCGCGTAACCGAGCACCAGTCGACTTTGACTTAATGAGCTCAGCCACTTTGGCGCGCCCCGGCGATCGTTCGCGTCGTGACGATGATCGCTATTTGTTTTTAGAAGCAGTGCTGTCGGCGCGTGAGTCCTTGTTATTAAGCTGGGTGGGGCGTGATTGCCGTCAAAATCAACTACGCCCGCCGTCTTTATTATTAGCGCAACTACGCGACTATATTAGCCGTGGTTGGCAGCTGGATGGTTTGTGCCCGCTACCGGCATTGACTACCGAGCATGCCTTGCAGCCGTTCAGTACGCGTTATTTCACAGATGCTGGTTTGTCGAGTTTTGCCCAACATTGGCGTGCTGCATATAACCCAGTATCAAGTGCTGAACGTGCGCCGTTAAGTGCAGAGCCCTTGCCAGAAGTGATCAGCAGTGAGTTATTGCTGCATTGTTTAAACTTGCCAGCGCAAACATTTTATCGCGAACGTTTAGGCATACGTTTTCCTGAGGTGACCGAGGCACTAACCGAGACTGAACCTTTTGCCTTAGATGGCTTAGATCGTTATGCGCTGGTGGATGAAGCGTTGGCGGTATTGCTTCGGGCCGATGATGAAGCAAAAGTGAGTCATTGGTTGGATTTGCAATTGCACAATGGACAGTGGCCTATGGCTGGTTTTGCTGAGCCGGTGCAAGCCGAGTTGCAAACCACCTTACGCACGTTATGGCAAGACAGTAGTGCTTGGCGTCAAGCCAACAAGTTGCCCGGCCGTTTATTGCGTTGGCAAGGCGTAGAGCATGCACTGACAACGCTGTACCAGTCAGACACTGATGGCGTTGTGGCGTGGACTGCTACTGCCAGCAAACTACACGATAACAAAGGCAAAATTAGTC
>CAYYWS010000220.1:0-2364 GCA_964473955.1 uncultured Paraperlucidibaca sp.
GTCTGCTCAGCAAACGCATTGGCTTCTGGCAAGCTACCGGGCAATTGACCATCTAATAAACGACCTTCGCCATACAAGGTATTGTCCGAACAATGAAAATGCACAGGACAACCAAAATAGTCTTGGTAATCTTGTCGCATCACTAATGGGGCATGACGAAAATCAATTTGACGTACCGGCTCTAAACCGGGAGACAACACGCGGCCAATATGCACCACAACCGCACTCATCAACTCAATCAATAGCGGATGATCACATAGTCGCTCATCTGCACTTTCAACCACCGGATGCAACCATGCCATGGCGCCATTATCGTCAATTTGAAAGCGTAAATTTGGATGCACAATGGAAGGCACCCACTGCAAAAACTGATTTAGCTGACGCAAACTGTTAGCACTGTTTAAATAGGCAGAGACAGCGGGCAAGCCATCAAAATTAAATACATCAGCTAACGCAAATACAAAACGACCGCGTGTTGACCTGACCTCTAACTGCTCGACCAAACTAGCCAACACGCCCAACGGCAATGGTGGCGAGCGCTCTGCCTGTGTATTTAAGCTCAAGCCTAATGACGACATGACATATCGCAAGTCCGCTCCTGTGCGAACAGAGGCAGCGCTGAGCAAACTGAGAAAATGTAAATCAATCGTCTGCGCCATTGTCGTTTTTTAATCCCTTTTTGTCGCCTTTTATTCCTTAATAGTACATTAGTCGGCATAGCATGACAGTACGAAATGAATGTACATTTCTGGAGAGAAGCGATGAGCCGTAACCGTTACCAAGAACCTATTGTGGTCCGCAAAGATCTAGACTTTGGCCTTGACCAAGACGACATCCCGCGTTACTGGTTAGCTGGCAACCCCTTCCGTACCCGCTTGTTTGATGCTGTACAAGCGACCTTCCCTGATGGTGAGCGCTACTTCATATCCTCTGTGCGTAATTTCCGTGAACGCATTACCGACAGCAAACTGCTACAAGCGGTCAAAGACTTCACCATGCAAGAAGGCCAACATGGTCAAGTACATACTCAGTTCAACGAGCGCCTACGTCGGCAAGGCATCAATATCGATGCCTTTGTGCGACATACCAAACGCATGTGTGATGGTCGGCTGCAAAAATACTCAGCGGAATACAACGTTGCTTTAACCGCTGCACTAGAGCATTTCACTGCCATGATGGCAGACTTGTTTTTTGCTGAAAAAGAAATGCTGGCCGATGCAGACCCACGCGTGCGCGCCATGTTTGCATGGCATGCAATTGAAGAAATGGAGCACAAATCCGTGGCCTTTGATGTCATGCAGCAAGTGGCACATGTTGGTTATCTGACACGTGCGACGGCAATGACACATGCCACGGCTTCATTCACCTTGTTTACCTTGGTGGCACCTTGGTACATGCTAGGCATGGACGGTCTTAGTGTGGCTGAGCGTCTGAAGCTGTATCGTGAAAACCTGGGCTGGTTAACAGGGCCCCGCAAAGGCATGCTGGGCCGACTGCTACCGATGATAGCCAGTTATTACCGCCCCGGCTTTCATCCAGAGCATTTGCCATCCGTGCATAACTATGGCGCGTGGCTAGAAGCGTTTGAGCGAACAGGTGATACTCAAGCAGCAGCTAATGCCATGCATTCAGCAGCTGCTTGATCAAAAAGTGTTGATACGCTTACCAGCGCATCAACACCGAACCCCAAGTAAAGCCAGAGCCAAAAGCCACTAAACAGACTAGATCTCCCGCTTTTACCTTACCTAAGTCACGCGCTTCAGACAGGCAAAGCGGGATGGTGGCAGCGGTGGTATTGCCATACTTCATGATGTTGTTATGCACTTTGGTTTCATCAATGCGAAGCAGCTTGGCCACCATTTCGTTGATGCGTAAATTGGCCTGATGAGGAATCAGCATGTCGATGTCGGCAACGGTCAAGCCCTGCTCTTCCAGTACTTCGCCAATCACTTCCGGCATGCGTTTAACGGCCGTTTTGAAAACTTTTTGGCCTTCCATATTGGGATATACACGACCGTCGTCTATGGCCTCATGACTCAAATACTCTTCACGACCTGCTGCCATACCCGGCCATTGCATGGCCAAACACTCTGCATCACTACCATCTGAGTGCATACGACTGGTCAGAATGCCGCGTGACGGATCATCGCTCACGCCAATGATCGCAGCCCCCGCTGCATCACCAAACAACACACTCACGGTACGACCACGAGTGGTCTTATCTAAGCCGCGTGAATGCACTTCACCGCCAATCAACAAGATCTTCTTATATTGGCCAGCGCGAATAAAAGCGTCCGCCATTTGCAGACCATAAACAAATCCTGAGCACTGCTGACGAATATCAAATGCCGGCACATGACCAAT
>CAYYWS010000221.1:0-2318 GCA_964473955.1 uncultured Paraperlucidibaca sp.
CGCTTTTATACACTTAGCTGGGTCGATGACCAATGCCAGACGTAAAAAAGCCGGCAATTGCCGGCTTTTTTCTGCCGCAAGACTTAGTCTTGGAACAGCATGTCATAAGCAATATTGTCGATAAATTCTAGCGCTCGACCACCACCACGAGCCACACAAGTCAGTGGGTCTTCAGCAACAATTACTGGCAAGCCGGTTTCTTTACTGAGCAACTTATCAATATCACGCAGCAACGCGCCACCACCGGTTAACACCATGCCACGCTCGGCGATATCCGCCGACAGCTCAGCAGGGGTTTGCTCCAACGCGCTTTTGATGGCAGTGACAATACCCGTTAATGGATCTTGGATAGCACCCAAAATCTCATCGGAATTCAGCGTAAAGGTACGTGGCACACCTTCTGCTAAATTACGACCGCGCACTTCAATCTCACGCAGTTCACCACCCGCAAAGGCAGTACCAATTTCTTGCTTAATACGCTCAGCAGTTGCTTCGCCAATCAAACAGCCATGCTGGCGACGTACATAAGACACGATGCAATCATCGAGCAAGTCACCGCCAATACGAACAGAGTCAGAATACACAGAGCCTGACAGCGAGATCACCGCAATTTCAGTGGTACCGCCACCAATATCGACCACCATCGAGCCGCAGGCTTGTTCGATCGGTAAGCCGGCACCAATAGCCGCAGCCATTGGCTCTTCAATTAAGCGAACTTCACGAGCCCCAGCACCCAATACAGACTCACGAATGGCACGGCGCTCTACCAAAGTTGATTTGCATGGCACACAGACCAATACACGTGGACGTGGTGGTAAGAAGCCGGTCTCATGCACACGCTTGATAAAGTACTGCAGCATTTTCTCGGTCACTTCGAAATCGGCAATCACACCGTCTTTTAAGGGGCGAATAGCAGCGATATTTCCCGGCGTACGACCCAACATGCGCTTGGCATCAACACCTACCGCCGCGACGGTTTTAGTCGCGCCTGTGGTACGAATAGCAACAACTGATGGCTCATCTAACACAATGCCGCGATCCGGAATAAATACCAAGGTATTTGCAGTACCCAAATCAATCGCAAGATCAGTTGAAAACAGGCCTAACAGACGCTTAAACATGAGGGAGATCCAAAGTAAACAATAAGGTATTGAGGGGGCAAAAGGACCTAAATGGGCACATGCACATGTCGGCTAAATGATGGTCAATAGATTAAACAAAATGTCCATTTTGGACAAGAGCTGTTCTATGGTAACTTTCCGCCTCTTAAACAGTTACAACGCGCTAAAAACCAGTTTATCAGCGCTCTCCTTACGGAGTATCCACGGAGCATTCATTATGGCGTTAAGTCCTGACCAAGTGGGTCGTATTGCCCACCTTGCTCGCCTGCAACTTGATGACAATGAGGCCGCTAAGGTTACCACTAGCTTAAACAATATTTTGGGCCTGATTGACCAACTGCAAGCTGCGGACACCCAAGGCATTGAGCCCATGGCTCATCCGGTAGACGCAGTTCAGCATCTGCGCCCTGATGTGGTCACCGAAACCAATCAACGCGAGCGTTATCAGCAAATTGCGCCGGCGGTTGATGCTGGCTGCTACTTAGTCCCTCGTGTGGTGGAGTAATTATTATGAGCTTACATACTCTCACCTTGAGCGAACTTGCCGCAGGCCTAGCCCGTCGTGACTTCTCTAGTGTTGAACTAACTCAGCATTTTTTGACACGTATCGATCGCTTTGATCGCGCCACTAACGGCGGCCTCAACAGTTTTATTACCGTTACGCCGGAACAGGCATTAGCCCAAGCTGCTGCTGCCGATGCTCAACGCGCACAAGGTCATGCCGATGTACTAACGGGCGTGCCACTGGCGCAGAAAGACATTTTTTGCACTGACGGCATCAGAACCAGCTGTGGCTCAAAAATGCTGGATAACTTTATTGCACCCTACAATGCCGACGTCATCACACTATGTAATAACGCCGGTTTAGTGATGTTGGGTAAAACCAATATGGATGAGTTCGCTATGGGCTCATCAAACGAAACCTCTTACTACGGTGCCGTTAAAAACCCTTGGGATACGAGTCGTGTTCCGGGCGGCTCATCGGGTGGTTCAGCCGCAGCCGTAGCCGCGCGCTTAGCGCCTGCAGCCACCGGCACGGATACTGGCGGCTCTATTCGCCAGCCTGCTGCGCTGTGTAACTTAACAGGCCTAAAGCCCAGCTATGGTCGTGTATCACGCTGGGGCATGATTGCGTTTGCCTCTAGCTTGGACCAAGCCGGCCCAATGACACAAACCGCCGAAGACGCAGCACTGCTG
>CAYYWS010000222.1:0-2263 GCA_964473955.1 uncultured Paraperlucidibaca sp.
CAATGCTATAGCTTTCCACGCGCGGGCACATATCCTGCAAAATCGACAACATACGTGCACTCATGTCGCCATAGAGTGTGTAGTTTGAGCTTTTAATGACCACACCATGTTGCTGGCAAAACTGTCGGTGTTGATGAATCGGTGCCGCCATTGGAATGCCTAGCGCCTTTGCTTCTGCCGAGCGCGCAACAATGCAACCATCATTATTAGACAGCACCACCAAGGGCTTATTCATTAATGAGGGATCAAAGATTTTTTCGCAGGTGGCGTAAAAATTATTAGCATCCACTAAGGCATAAATTGGCATGGTATTAGCGCTTATGCTCAACAATATGGGCAGTAACAACACCAAAAATTTGCAGCTCGGCACTAGGCTTTAACACGGGATAACTCATTTGCCGGTTATCCGGGTGTAGCTCAAAGCCCTGTAAGGTTTTAATGAGTCGCTTCACCGTGTACTGACCATCAACCAGTGCCACCACAATATCGCCAGAGCGCGGATTTAGTGCCGCATCCACAATCAAAATAGCGCCATCAACAATGCCTGCTCCCTGCATGGAGTCCCCAGATGCCCGCACAAAAAACGTAGCCGCCGGGTTAAGCACTAAGCGCTCATTAAGGTCGATACGTTTTTGCACGTAATCAGCCGCCGGCGATGGAAAGCCAGCCGGCACATGGCCATCAAATAACGGCAAGGGTTGTTTTGACGGGACTTCCACTAATTGCGCCAATATACTGCTCATAAGGTCAGTATATTGTGGTCCAGCCGTTAGTCAATCACACGAGTGCACACTGACCGCATTTGACCCATTGGCAATGTCATTTAAACGCGGAATCATTCTGTTATGACGTATTTAGTAACGCATCAACACAACCCCTTGCAGGCTTTTACGCAACCACTCGCCATCGTCGATGTAGAAACCACCGGCGGTAGAGCGTTACGAGATCGTGTCACCGAAATCGGCATTATTCTGGTCGATGAGCAAGGTGTGCGTGAATGGTCAACACTGATCAACCCACAAGTACGTATTTCACCCTTTATTACCCAGCTTACCGGCATCAGCAATGACAGCGTGGCGGCTGCACCACTGTTTGCTGATATCGCTGATGAGCTACTAGAACTACTGCAAGGCCGCCTGTTTATTGCACACAACGCCCGTTTTGATTACGGCTTTGTGAAGGCGGAATTTGAGCGCATTGGCAAACGCTTTCAAACCCGAAGCCTGTGTTCCGTTCGCTTATCGCGCGCACTCAATCCAGCACAATCACGCCATAATCTTGATACGGTCATGAGTCGCTACGGCATTAGTATCGACAACCGACATCGCGCGCTAGATGATGCCCGTGTGGTGTTTGAGTTTTTGACCAAAGCAGAAGCACGACATGGTGTAGACACTGTTGCCAACGCCGTGCAAATACTCAATAAACGCCCGTCATTACCAGCCTATTTGGATGAGTCCTTGGCCGATGAGATGCCCAACAGCCCCGGCGTGTACTTCTTTCATGGTGAGTCTGATTTGTTATATGTCGGCAAAGCCAAAAACATTCGTAGCCGGGTATTGAGCCACTTTGCTGCAGACCTAAAAGACGCCAAAGAGGCACGACTTTCTCAGCAAGTTCGACGCATTAGCTGGGAGTGCACCGCAGGCGAATTGGGTGCATTGCTGCTGGAGGCACGTTATGTCAAAACCCTGCAGCCGCTGCACAACCGCCAACTGCGACGGCAAGCTAATTTGGTGTCGCTGGCGCTAATCGCAAACAGTGATGGGCTGCTGATGCCGCAAGCGGTGAGCGGACAAGCACTGCGTAATGGACAACGGCTCTATGGCCTGTTTCATTCCCGAGCCGCAGTCACCAGCTTGCTGCGCCAACTAGCATTAGCACATGGATTTTGTGATTATGCCCTCGGCCTTGAACGTGCCGCTAAGCGCCCTTGCTCATCACGACAACTTAAGCGCTGCCATGGCTTATGTGATGGCCATGAAAGCCAAGAGTCTCATAACCAGCGCTTACTCGATGTATTACAAGCGCACGCACTAAAGGCTTGGCCATTTAGTGGCATGGTGGCACTGGAAGAACGTCACCCACAAACAGGGTTACGAGCTTATTACTTAGTGGATAACTGGTGTTGGTTAGGCACAGCAAGCTCACTAGATGCACTAAATGATTTAGCACAAACACCACAACAGCCAGTGTTGGATAAAGATAGTTATAAGCTGTTAGTGAAAGCTATTTTTGGCGCATCACCACTGCCGGTTCATCA
>CAYYWS010000223.1:0-2177 GCA_964473955.1 uncultured Paraperlucidibaca sp.
GGTGAGCTGATTGGGCGCATTACCGGCGTTCGTAAAAAGCTGTCAAAAGAGCTTGGTTTTCTGCTGCAGTCCGTGCATATCCGCGATAACTTGGAGTTGTCACCAACGGCCTATCGCATCACTTTATTAGGCGACACCGTGGGTCAGGGAGAGGTGATGTCTGGCATGGAGTTAGCAATCAATCCGGGCCAGGTGCATGGCCATATTCACGGCACAGCCACTAAAGACCCAGCGTTTGGCATGGAAGCGGTATGGATTGAACCGCGCCTACGCGATGACGCACAAGCCATGGGTTATACCGTAGTCGATATAGGCACTGTGATTGCGACACATTTAAGCCAGGTGCTGAAAAATCACGCGCATGAGTTATTAGGCCATGAAGAGGTTCAGCAGCTGCTAGACCGTTTGGCCAAAACCGACGCCAAATTAGTTGAAAATCTAGTGCCCAAACAGCTGCCACTGAGTGTGGTGGTTCGGGTGCTGCAAAGCTTGTTACGCGAAAACGTTTCAATACGCAGTATTCGTCTGATTGCGGAATCTTTGGCCGAACAAGCGCCGCGTACAAAAAATCCGGATGAGCTCATTGAAGGTGTGCGTATTGCCTTAGGCCGAATGATTGTGCAGGAAATTAATGGCCTTGGCGATGAGCTGCCAGTGGTGGCTTTAGATAGTGAGCTTGAGCAAATTTTACACAATGTGATTCGTGGTGGTGCCGGTATTGCGGGGTTGGAACCAGGGTTGGCAGAGAAATTGCATAATGGTTTATCAGAGTTTACCCAAACACAAGAAATGTCTGGGCAACCCGCGGTGTTACTGGTGTCACCTGCCATTCGCGGTTGGTTATCTCGCTTTATTAGACGTGGTGTGCCGAGTTTGCATGTGCTGTCTTACAACGAGGTTCCTGACAGCAAACAGGTCAAATTAGTCACCACGATTGGACAAAGTGCTGGAATTGGCCATCGCCAAGCTCAGTAAGTCATCACTTGGAGTGCTTAACAATGAAAATTAAGAAGTTTCGTGCCACAGACAGCCAAACAGCCCTGCGTCAAATCCGTCAGGAGTTAGGTGATGACGCCTCGATTGTTGGCTGCTACCAAGTCGGTGAGGGTGTTGAATACTTAGTACTCGATGAGCGTAGTCAAGAAAATGACACATCGACCGCAGTCGCCAAAAAGCTGGCGGCAGCAGAGCCAGAAATGAATATGCGTGCGCTGCAGCATGAAATGGGCTCGATGCGTCAATTGCTTGAACGTCATTTACGCCGTTTAGGTAGCCGTGAAGTGGCTTTGGCGGATAACACCGTGGCCATGAATTTGCTGCGCCAATTAGAGCTCGATGAGGTCTTGGTGACCGAATTAGCTGGTCGCCTGCCAAAGGGTGAATCTGAGCAGCACCAAACCGTGTTGCTCGATAAATTATTAACGGCAGAGCTGCCCGTGCGTGAGTTTAGCGCCAGTGGTGCAGTGGCCATTGTGGGTACTGCTGGTAGTGGCAAAACCACTTTGGTGGCTAAGTTGGCAGCACAAGCCGTCATGCAAGGTGAGCGCGACAGCATTGGTCTGATTTCTTTAGACAACCAACGTATTGCTGGTGGTGACATGTTGCGTGCAGTTGGCCGCATTCTACGTGTGCCAGTGTTAGTGGCCAATAGTACTGAAGAACTGCAGCAAGCGTTATTGGCTTTTCGCGGTAAAACCCGAATTTTTATTGATACACCCAGTGTGAACTTGCGTGAGCCGGAGCAACTGCTACAGCTGCAGCAGCGTCTGCAAATTATTCCGGGCCTAGAAGTATTAATGACTTTAGGTGCCGATCAAGACTGGCGCGGATCACGAGCCTTGGTGAATGCCTTTACCACCATCGATATCAGCGGCGTGACACTAACCCGCAGCGATTTGGCTTTTAGTTTGGGTAGCCCGTTGAGCTTCTTATTTAGTCATCGAATTCCGTTGGCCCTGATTGCTGAAGGCGCCGGTATTACCGATGGCCTGAGAGCAGCTGATGCCATTGGTTTAATTGCACAAGCCCGAATACTCACACAGACCGACGTTACTGAAGTTGTTGAGCAAATCGATATTCACGCTGCCTAAGCCTTAACGCATCGAGTGTTTAATTATGAGTCCTATTAAAGTCATCGCAGTAGCCAGTGGTAAAGGTGGAGTTGGTAAGTCGAATGT
>CAYYWS010000224.1:0-2148 GCA_964473955.1 uncultured Paraperlucidibaca sp.
CATGGCGGTAATCATGCGTAAGCGGTTATGCATCCAGCCCGTTTGTTGAAGCTGCTTCATGGCGGCATCAACAATCGGAAAACCGGTTCGGCCCTCACACCAAGCAGCAAATAACGCTTCGTCATGACGCCACTTAAGCTGGTCAGTTTCACGCTTAAAAGCTTGGTGTCTACAGACGTGTGGAAAGCCGACCAAAATATGCTTATAGAAGTCACGCCAGCAAAGCTCACTAATCCAAGTGTCGAAGCCTAGGCGGTCTTGTGTGTTGCTGTGCTCCCGTTTGTGTAGTGCAAGCTGTAGACATTGTCTGGCAGAAATAATGCCGGCTGCTAAATAGGGTGATAGGGTGCTGGTGCCATTCTCCGCGGCAAGATCCCGCTGTGCTTTATAACGAGCACCATCGTCATCGATAAATTGCAGCAGTCGCTGATAAGCACTGTCTTCACCAACTGGCCATAAGTGCTTACAGACAGCCTCTGTGACATGACTTGGTGTGTATGACCAGCTAGCCCATAACATGGCATTAATGCGATTTTTACGTGGCAATGGTGCAGCGGCGACATGAACACCTTGCTGCTCAATAATGCCCAACCAGTTACGTTTAAAAGGTGTGAATACGGTGTAATAACCGGCATCAGCTTTAAGGACTTGACCTGGTGGGATGATGCACAAATCATCAAACCAAGAGCTTGTTACACCAATTTTATTCAGTGCCTCGCTGACCTGTTGATCGCGTGTTAGTTCATTGAGCTCGTATTGCTTATTGGCAAATAAAGCTGAAACACCATGCTGTTGCAACCAGTGACTTAACAGCGAAGGAGTTGCGGCGAAGTCATCACATTGTAAAACGGCGAGCGCTATACCAAGAGATTTCAGTGTCTCTTGCAGCCTAAGTAAGTGTCGACGCTCAAAGTCAATACGAACACCGGCGACATCATGAGCCGACCATTGTTTGGGGGTGGCAATATAGAGTGCGGTGACAATAGCCTCTGGATTTTCACAGGCCGCCATGAGTGCGGTGTTATCCGTGCTGCGTAAATCTTGTCGCAGCCAAACAACATGATGAGGTGTTTTCATAGGGTTAATAGATGCCGTGAGCGCGACGCCAAATAGCTGCCGCTTGACGAATACTGGGCAAATCTTGAATGAAATGTACAGCCTCTACTGACCGACGTGTGGATCGTAGCGCAGCACCACCGCCCCAGATTTCGACTGACATTGGCAGCTTAAAGCGTAATTCTTCTAAAAACTCAATGGCTTTGCTGGTGGGGTAGGACGCACTAAAAGACATTGCCACAATATCAATCTTATTTTTTGCCGTGGCGGCCACCACATCTCGTAAAGGCATCTGTGCACCGTAGGAAATGGCTTCAATACCATCTAAACGAAGTAGTGCCTCTACCATCAAAATGCCAAGCGTATGCGTTTCTTCGGGTGGTGTTGCGAGTAGCACTCTCGGGGGGTGTACTGGTGGGCGCAGATTCGTGATGGCTTGGCGTACTAAGGTTTGTAATTGTTCGCTGAATAAGTGCTCTTCGTGTACTTCAATAGCGCCGCGCATCCACGCATCACCGACGATAAAGTTGGCATGCTGGAGGAATTCAATGACGAAATTCTCCAAGCCCATTTTGATAAGTTGGTGTGATAAGTAATCACGAATTTGATTGGCGTCGCGCTCTTTTAACAGCTCAAGTAATTCTTGTTCAAGCTCAGGGGCAATATTGAGTTGTGACTGTCCTTGTGAGCGAATCAATCGTTCTAGTTCTGGTGTGGGCAGTTGAATAATCTTACCCGGGCGAAAGCCATGATCAATTAAGCGACGCAGCAAACGCAGCTTACCAATTTGTTCCATGTCATAAATGCGATCACCTTGCTCATCGCGATCAGGACTAGGAAAGCCATACCGACGCTCCCACATTCTGAGCAACTCTTTAGATACCCCTGTTTCACGCTCAACGGCGTTAATGGGTAGCATCACAGGTAGCTCGGCTAATTCAGTTGTGCTGTCATCGTTGCTTGCCTTGGCGCTCATATGGCCTCCTTAATCTGTGATTTCTTTTCGCATCATGACTTGGTACACATCGGTGCGACCAGCATCAAAACCAGCTTCGCAATAGGTGTAATAAAAGCGCCAGATACGAAGAAATG
>CAYYWS010000225.1:0-2102 GCA_964473955.1 uncultured Paraperlucidibaca sp.
CATGTGGTGGTTTCTCCTATGGTGACGTGTTGGGTGCCGGTGGCGGTTGGGCGCGTTCGATTTTGTTTAATGCCCGTTTGCGTGATCAGTTTGCAGAATTTTTTGCCAGACCAGACAGCCTGACCTTGGGTGTTTGTAATGGTTGCCAAATGTTGTCGCAGTTACATGAGCTGATCCCAGGTGCTGACCTTTGGCCTCGTTTTGAACGTAACCGCAGTGAAGTGTTCGAAGCACGCACGGTGATGGTAGAAGTACCATCATCACCTTCGCTGTTTTTCGCGGGCATGGCTGGCTCACGCATGCCGGTCGCTGTGGCGCATGGTGAAGGTCGTGTTGCAGATACAGCAGAACGTTTGGCCGCCTTACAAACCAGCGGCTTGGTCGCCTTGGCTTATGTGGATGGGCAAGGCCAACGTAGCGAACAATATCCGTTAAACCCAAATGGCTCACCGGCTGGTATGACGGCTGTTACCTCGCGTGATGGTCGCGCCACGATCATGATGCCGCATCCTGAACGCGTGTTCCGTGCCGCTCAACATAGCTGGCGACCTGAGGGTTGGCAGGAAGATGGACCTTGGCTGCGCTTGTTCCGCAATGCACGTGCCGCCTTGAAATAGGTCGACCGGTGTCGTTGCAATGCCAGTGGTTTCAGCTAATGATAATGCTACCGCGACATAAGGATTAACGACGATATGGCTGAGCGCACCGATGCGCCCATACTGCTGAGATTGGCCTACCAAGCCATGCTCAAAGCGGGACTGCCTGCTGATGAGGTGTTAGCGCGCGCTCATATTTCGCATACGTGGTTAAACACTGACTCGATGGTGCGCACGCCATTTGCTGGCCAGCGCTTGTTTTGGCAGGCGCTGGAAGACGTCTCGAAAGACCCGCATGTTGGTTTGCACCTTGGCGAGTTCATGCCTATTTATCGCGGCCAAGTGTTGGAGTATCTGGTTTCATCTAGCCCAACCTTTGGTGAAGGTGTTCGCCGTGCTTTGGCTTATCAACGCTTGCTCACCGACGCGGTAAAGGTGCGCTTAGTGGAAGATGAGCATGCGGTGTATTTTGCTGAGCTTACCGATGGCACTCACTTACGTCACTTTGCTGAGGCATTAGTCATTGGCAGTATTCGCTTTTTTAATTCACTCACTGATGGTCAATTTAAGCCCTTACAAGTGCACTTTAAGCATGCCGAAGGCGCACCACCGGATGAGTATGTGCGGGTCTATGGTTGCCCTGTCACTTTAGGGTGTAGCGAAAACCGTTTGTACTTTGATCCAGCAGTGCTGAGCCATCAGGTCTGGCATGCCGAGCCCGGCTTTTTACGCTTGCATGAACGTTTAGCTAATGAAAAGTTGGTCGAACTGGCGCGACTTGATCGGGTAGGTGAGGTCAAACGTGCGATTGGCGAAATTCTTGAGTCAGGCAATACCACTTTAGAAGCGGTAGCAGCCCGTATTGGTATCCCTGAGCGCCGCCTGCGTACCGAGTTGGAGGAGGCCGGTACTAGTTTTAATCATGTGTTGGCGGACTATCGCTCTCGGTTGGCCAGACGACTGCTGGCTCGTACCGATGAAAGTATTGAACAAATTGTGTATTTGACTGGATTTGCTGAGCCCAGCACATTTTACCGGGCATTTAAGCGGTGGACCGGCGAGACGCCGGTGGAGTACCGCCGACGCAAACAAAATGAGTCGGCGGACACTCCAAGAACAGCGATTACTTAAGCTCAGCCGAGCTTTTGCTTAATAGGCGTCGAGCGATAATCAACAACTGAATTTGCTGGGTGCCTTCAAAAATATCCAAGATTTTTGAGTCACGTGCCCATTTTTCCAGCAGTTCATCTTCGCCATAACCCAATGATGCTGCCAACTCCACACACTTTAGAGTGACTTCATTGGCGGTGCGTCCAGCCTTGGCTTTGCAAATGGACGCTTCCTTCGAGTTGGGAATACGATTGTCTGCCATCCAAGCGGCCTTCATGGTTAGCAGTCGTGCAGCTTCGTATTCAGCTTCTAGGCGATACAACGTTGCTTCGGCATGTGAAGCATTAAGTGGCAGGGCACCGTAATTTAAGTCAATCGCATCAGCCAGTAATTCTT
>CAYYWS010000226.1:0-2060 GCA_964473955.1 uncultured Paraperlucidibaca sp.
TTCATGCACCACTTCCGACAAAGTCGGATGAGCAAAACACATCAGTTGCAGGTCTTCGATGGTGGCACCAAACTCCATGGCAATTAAACCTTGGTGAATAATGTCGCCAGCCGCTGGCCCAATCACGTGCATACCCAGTACTCGATCAGTTTTGGCATCAGCCACAAACTTCACGAAACCAGCAGTGTCATCAGATGCCAAGGCACGACCGTTTACCGCAAAGGCAAACTGACCTACTTTGACATCAACACCTTCAGCTTTGGCTTGCTCTTCTGTTTTACCCACCCATGCCGCTTCAGGATGAGTATAAATAACCGAGATAATGAGGTCGTAATTAACTTGTGCATGGTGACCGGCAATCACTTCAGCCGCCATTACGCCCTCTTCCATGGCTTTGTGTGCCAGCATAGGGCCGCGCACCAAGTCGCCAATGGCATAAACACCCGGCACGGAGGCATGGCACTGATCATCCACATGAACAAAACCACGCTCATCTAAACTCACGCCACTATCCGCACTGAGCAGACCGTCGGTCACTGGGCGACGCCCAACAGCAACGATCAGGCGGTCAAATACTTCTTCATGATCACCCTTAGCATCAGTGTAAGTTACCGTCACTTTGCCTTTGGCAACTTTAGTGCCGGAAACTCGCGCGCCTAAACGAATATCTAAGCCTTGACGTGTGAAAATCTTTTGCGCTTCTTTAGCGATCGCTTTATCGGCCATTGGCAGCATGGCATCAACCGCCTCTAGCACAACTACCTCAGAGCCAAGGCGTGACCATACTGAGCCTAACTCTAGGCCAATAACACCAGCGCCAATAACACCTAAACGCTTAGGGACTTCTTCAAACTCAAGCGCGCCAGTGGAGTCAACTACAATACCTTCGTGCAGTGGCGCTACCGGAATTTGCACAGGCTCTGAGCCTGATGCCAAAATGACGGAGTCTGCTTCAAGGACTTGCTTTTCACCCTCATGTGGCGTGAATTCAACTTGCTTGCCGCTAAGCAAACGACCACTACCTTGCAGCCACGTAATGTTATTGCCTTTCAGCAAAGCCGCTACACCAGAAGTCAGGCCATCAACCACTTTGTCTTTACGGGCCTGCATGGCTTTAACATCAAGCCCAACCTCACCCACCACAATACCGTGAGTCGCATAACTACTTTTAACTTCATGGTATTTATGTGAAGAATCCAGCAAGGCTTTTGATGGAATACAACCTACGTTAAGGCAAGTACCGCCTAAAGCAGGTTTACCTTTATGCATGCGGCGCTCGATACAAATGACCGACAACCCCAGCTGAGCAGCACGAATAGCTGCCTCATAACCACCAGGACCACCGCCAATTACCACTACATCTGCTTTTTGCGTCATTAGTATTCCTCGTCCCTAACTTAGATTTCCAGCAACAAACGTGCAGGATCTTCGACTAATTCTTTAATCGCGACCAAGAAGCTCACCGCTTCTTTACCATCAATTAAGCGATGGTCGTATGACAATGCCAAATACATCATTGGCAAAATCACAACCTGGCCGTCAACGGCCATTGGACGCTCTTGGATTTTGTGCATACCCAAAATAGCGGTTTGTGGGAGGTTCAAAATCGGCGTTGATAACAAGGAGCCAAACACACCACCATTAGAAATGGTGAACGTACCGCCCGTCATGTCTTCAATCGACAACTTACCGTCGCGTGCTTTTTTGCCATAGGCCATCACGCCCTTTTCAATTTCTGCCAAGCTCATTTGCTCAGCATCACGCAACACAGGCACAACTAAACCACGGTCTGAAGACACTGCGACACCAATGTCAGAATAACCGTGATACACAATGTCATTGCCATCAATTGAGGCGTTCACTGCAGGGAAACGTTTGAGAGCCTCAGTTGCAGCCTTCACAAAGAACGACATAAAGCCTAGGCGTACACCATGCACTTTTTCAAACTTGTCTACATATTGCTTACGCAGATCCATAACAGGCTTCATGTTGACTTCGTTAAACGTGGTCAGCATGGCAGTAGACTGCTTCGCTTCTAACAAGCGCTCGGCAACTTTGGC
>CAYYWS010000227.1:0-2022 GCA_964473955.1 uncultured Paraperlucidibaca sp.
AAAAAACCACCGGTATTTTTAGTGGCGATATTGTCTTCAAACACTGCACGGTAGGTGTTTTCAAACTCATAACCGGCCACGTTATATGTTGCTAAACAACGGCGTACTAACACATCATTTGACTGACCCACATAAATACCGGCATCAGAGGCACCATGCGCTTCACAGTCCTCCATCAACACATTGCGTGTTTCTACCGGATACAAAGCATAGGCACCAACATCACTGCGGGGGGTATAACCCGGATCTTTTTCATTACGACCCGCTAAATCATGCCAGCGCACAAGAACATGACGAACAATAATTGATTCTGAGCGATAAATACGAATACCGTTGCCAGGCGTGTCTTCGACACTAAAGCCTTCCAAAATCAAGCCGTCAGAATGCGAGGCATTAATGCCTTCAGCGCTATCACTGTCCTTGAAGTTAAGAATGGTTTTGTTCATGCCCGCACCCTTTAAGGTGATACCGGGCTTACTATTAATTAATAGACCTGTGGGCATATCAAATTTGCCAGCACAAAGTTCCACCACGTCACCTGCTTGTGCTTCAAACAGTCGCGTTAGAATTTCATCACGCGCTTTGGCATCGGCCTTAATACAGGGTTGGCTTACGCGAGGAGAGTCGGTGTTTGGCGACGCAGAATTTTTAGACTCTGACTTACAGCCAACAACAAGTAGTGTCGAGGCAACAAGCAATGTCACAGCTGGCAGGGTTATTTTCATGTCTTAGGCCCATCACGGGAAAGTGAATTTGTTTTTATTTTTAGCCCGATGAATCTAGCACAAACCCTAAACAAAAAGATACAAGTGTTTCTTTTTTAGAAAACAAGCGGCGCTTTAAGCTGTCAACCAATATTATGTGGCGAGCATTTATGTCTGTACCAACAACGCAGGAGACATTAAATGTCCACTCTTAAGGTCTTATTGATTAGCGGCATCGCCTTCACTGGCATGGTGGGAACTGCTCATGCCTCTGATCGTACAACGGGTGCCGTAATTGGTGCCGGTATTGGCGCCGTGATTGGCCATCAAGTTAGTGGCCAGAATGGTGCTTTAATTGGTGGAGCAATTGGTGCATTAGCAGGCAGCCAAATTGCCGTAAGCTCTAACTACAACACCAACTCAAACTACAACTCGCGCTATCAGGCGCCACGTAATCAGTATCGACAAGTGTCGTACCAAACAGTGCATTACCAGCCTGTGTATACCAAGGTAAAGCATAAAAAACACAAACATAAATCAGTAAAGTACCAGCCTGTTCGTTATCAGCCCGTGCATTACCAGCCAGTACACTACAAGCATGCACCTAAGCACACAGTGGTTCATTATGTACCTGTGCATACAACGGCTCACAACAAACGCCCTGCCCACCCACATGGTTGGCGTTAACGCGACTGCTTATATTGGCTAGAACAATAAGCTCGTTGCACATCTGGATGACGTAAGGCTGCGTGCTTAGTGGCTCGCCCACTAACACGCTGGCGCCATAGCCTAAACGATGATGGCTTAAGCTGGCGCCGCATCAACTTGATCACATCAGGCTCAGCTAAACCATACAAACGATAAATCGCTTCAAAGGGCGTACGATCTTCCCACGCCATTTCTATTACTCGCGACACGTCTACTTCACTTAGTTGTTCAGTCAATGGCCTAGTGCCTTTTAAATGTCTATGGTAAATACTCATTACTCAGTTACCGAGGTATGACTATGTTTGGCTTATTTAAGAAAGATCCATTAATTGAAATGCGTAAGCAATATAACAAGCTTTTAGAAGATGCTATGCATGCGCAACGTAATGGCAATATACGTGGTTATGCCGAGCTAACGGAACAGGCCGAAGAGCTTGGTAAGAAGCTCGATGAACTAACAGAAACAAAAAAGCCCTCATAATCTGAGGGCTTTCTAGCATTTGGCGGAGAGAGAGGGATTTGAACCCTCGATACGGGAGGACCCGTATGCCGAATTTCGAGTCCGGTGCATTCAACCACTCTGCCACCTCTCCGAAGGACGCGCAATTTA
>CAYYWS010000228.1:0-2003 GCA_964473955.1 uncultured Paraperlucidibaca sp.
TACAACGACCCCCTGCCGTGAACCGGCGGGGGGTTTTTGTTTGGGCGTTCTTTGCAACTCGGTTACTATCGCCGATTAATTCAACAAGATTGGTATGCCATGAGCCAAGCGCTGCTTAATCAGTTATCACACGAATACTATGTTTCCGGTCAGCACTTGGCACAGGTGTTTGCCTGTACTCGGTCAGCAATTGCAAAACAGATTGACCAGCTCCGTCGGCGTGGTGTGCTCATTAGTGCCAAGCCAAGTCACGGTTATAAGTTTGACCATAATTATCAGTGGTGGTCTCAGGGGCAACTCCAAGATTTACTCGCTCAATACCCTAACTACGGCGTCAACGTTTTAGAGGAAATTGACTCCAGCAATCAATGGTTGCTTAAGCATGCAGAGCGAAAACTTGGTGGCGGAGAGCTTGTTGTTACTGATTTTCAACTTGCGGGCAGAGGCCGTAGGGGACGCTCATGGCTTAGTTTGCCTGGTCGGCAAATGACTTGGTCGCAGTCATGGTTCGCTGATAGTGCCCCACAAGCTTGGTTGGGGTTAACGCTGGCTGTAGGGGTTGAGGTTGCTGAAGCATTAGAGGCTTATGGCTTAAAGGTAAGTTTAAAGTGGCCAAATGATATTTTGTTGAACGGTGCAAAACTGGCTGGAATCTTGGTGGAAATGGAGGCGCAACATGATGGTCCTTCATTTGTTGTGGTAGGGGTTGGCGTTAATGAGCGGCTTACGGAAGCTGAACGGATGGCGCTGGATCAGCCCGCTTCAGACCTTTCGTTATTAGCAGATTATGATCGTCACAGGCTCTTGGCAGAGATTAGCGGGCGCATCATTACCTTGTTTAATACCTATCCAGTGTTGGGGTTATCCGCGTGGCGTGATCGTTGGCTTCAACGTTTTGCATGGCAGGGACAAGAAGTGAAGTTCGAAATGAATACAGAGTGGTTATATGGTGAGGTCGCAGGCCTTGGTCTCGATGGCTCGTTGCTTATTCAAACGTCAGCCGGCCTTATTTCTTGCCATTCTGGTGATGTAACGCTTAGGTTAGCAAAATGACGCTTTTTGTTGATATAGGCAACTCACGTATCAAGCTCTGGCTGGTGACTGATGGTAGGGTCGAGGCAACATTTTCACATTCGGATGAGCAAGAGATACTGGCCTGGCTTAAGCAACACAGTGATATTACTCGTGCCGTTGTGGCGTCTGTACGATCAAAAGAGACGACGGAGCAGCTTTTACTGCGCATTAGTATGCCGCTGTATAAGGTGATATTTATTTCATATGACGAGGCGCTATTGGCAAGTGCCTACGCTAATCCGCAGCAGCTAGGCATAGATCGCTGGTTGGCAACACTGGCAGCAAAGACTATTCGACCGCATTCCCAGCCTGTAATTATTGTTGATGCGGGCACAGCCATGACTATTGATGTGTTGAGTGCAGATGGTAAACACGCTGGTGGCTATATTGTGCCAGGCCTAAATATGCAGGTGCTGGCACTGGGGCAGCATACGCATAAAGTGCAGGTTAAAGATCCTCAGTGGTGTTCGGTGAGTATTGGCCAAAATACCAAAGACTGTGTCAGTCATGGTGCGCTTGCGGCAATGGTCGCACTGATCAAGCAAACTAAAAAAGACTTAGAAAATGAACAGCCTATGCCGGTGTTGTTGTATCTCACTGGGGGTGACGCAGAACTCATTAGGCCTTTTATTGCTGAGGCGGCATATATTAAAGAATTGGTGTTGCTGGGGCTGATGGCAGCGGCAAAATATCCGATAAATCAGGAGCTTGTTAAATGCGAGGGCTAGTGCTTGCGGGTGCATTATTAACAATGTTATTGGCGTTAATAATACTGTGGCCTGAGCCAACTCAGACGCATGTGGCTAAAATTAATACCGCTCCAACCTTTGTGGTTGTGAGTCCGGATGAGATTCCTGTTGTTTCGCCTTGTGTAGCGGATGGTGTGCTGGATGAAAGTTGCGCAAATGGAATGTTTTAATGATGGATCT
>CAYYWS010000229.1:0-1998 GCA_964473955.1 uncultured Paraperlucidibaca sp.
GCCGCAAACAGCTTGGCAAAGAAACGGTTAACCGCAAAACCATCAGTTGTGGTGCCCTCAGGGAAAAACAGTACCCGACGATTGGAATTCACTTCTTCGACAATTTGATCTTTCACACGTTCGGCGTCGCCTGAACCGCGCTGAATAAACAAGGTGCCAGCAGCTCTTGCCAAGCTACCAATCAATGGCCACTTGGCCACTTCCGCTTTAGATAAAAAGTTTAGCGAGCGAATACTGCCTAAAACTGGAATGTCCATCCAAGACACATGATTACTAATCCACAACGCCCGCGAATCATTGCAAGGCTGGCCTTGAATATGGATCTCTAAGTTGAGCACCGAACATAGGCGACGTAACCACCAACGAATAATCGGGGCATGCCATGCCACATTCTTAAAAATGAACATACCCACTACGGCGGCAATTAACACGCCCAGCATAATATGACTGCCTAGTAGTAACAGCCGCCAAACTAGGCCAAGGCTTAAGGATGGATTAATCACGATAGCAGGATGCGAATGGCGGATTCTGGGTGCTCGGCTCACGATGTCTCATATCAGGCAGTCTTTAAGAACTTCTGAGCATACCTTCCTGCGAGCGCTTGTACATCCATTAAAATAAACACATCGGCACAATTAAAGTCTGGATCCCAGCACGCTTCACCACCAATACGTGCACCCATGCGCAAATATGCCTTTAATAACGGCGGCACGCTGACCTTACCCGTGGTGGCCGACGACAACAAAATTTCACGGCTAGGGCTAACACGCAGCTCATCACCGACGAAGTGTTTTTCACGCAAGGTAGGCATCACACTAGCCAAGGTTGTACCGCCATCAGCCAAACTAATGCTGGCACAGCCTATAAGGTACTGATATCCCGCATCAATCATATGCTCTGCCAAGGCAGACCAAAGCACCATAATTGCCGCACCCGAACGATAGTCCTTATGCACGCAGGTACGACCAATCTCCAACACTTTGCCCGGCAAGCGCTCAATAGCACTTAAGTCAAACTCTTGGGCAGAGTAAAAACCGCCAGCTAACTTCGCAGACTCATCTGATAACAAGCGTGTTGTCGCAATAATTTGATGGTTATTTGCTACGTCGTAGACATTTATGTGCTGACAGAAGGCGTCGTAGGCATCAATATCTAAGCCACCGGTAGCGCTGCAATCAATCCCATACTCTTCACCAAAGGTTTCAGCGCGTAAACGTTGCGCGGCAGCAACCTGATCTGCTGTAATCGCAAAGCTAACTTCAAAACGTGGCTTTTGACGACCTGCCTCTGAAGCGGCCGGCAATATAGAATGAACATTGCAGGTTGGTTTCACGCTGCCTTGTGCGAAGATCTGTTCGCTCATTTTCTGTCTCTCTACTGACTTTTTCATGCTGGCAGTATTGAACAAACAGATGTAGACCCTGTGACAGTTCTATTTCATTTTGGTGAATTCTTTGGAAGCACTACTCCCTTGGTTGTTGTATTTAGTCACCGGTGTATTTGCCGGCTTTTTAGCTGGCTTATTAGGCATTGGTGGCGGCATGATCATCGTGCCCGCGCTCATTTTGAGCTTTCACTGGCAGGGGCTCACACCCGAAGTGAGCACCCACTTAGCGGTAGGCACATCGCTGGCTAGTATTGTCCTCACTGCCACCAGCTCCATTCGTACCCACCATCAAAAAGGCGGCGTTGATTGGTCTGTATTGCAGCGATTCGTTCCGGCCCTGATGGTTGGCGCATTGCTGGGCGCACAGATTGCGCATCAATTGCCGGCCCGTGTTTTACAGCTAGTCATTGGTGCGTTTGCATTATGGACAGGCTGGCAAATGTTAAAAGCACAAAAGCCAGATGTTATTCAGCAACCACTACCAACTGGCGCACCGTTATTTGCTGCTGGCGGTGTCATTGGTGTGGCCTCTGCTATTTTCGGAATCGGTGGCGGTAGTTTGATGGTGCCCTACCTCTGCCATCATGGTGTGCGGATTCAGCGCGCGGTGG
>CAYYWS010000230.1:0-1975 GCA_964473955.1 uncultured Paraperlucidibaca sp.
GAAAACTACTTCCAGCTCAATGGTGTTGGTGGTGGTGGTTCGGCTGTGGGCAGCAATACCGCTATTTCCGGTATTGTCATGAAGCCGTGGACTGAGCGAGAACGTAGTACTTCCGAAGTGCTTAACGAAGTGACAAAAGATGCTAACTCGGTTGCTGGTCTGCAAAATGCGGTATTTGCACCACCGGCATTGCCTAGTGGCGGTGGCGGCTTCCCTGTTGAATTTATTCTGACCAGTACGGCCTCGCCAGAAGCCATGCTGGAAGTAGCCGATGCTGTAAAAAATCAGGCTATGGCCAGCAAAAAGTTCATCTTTATGCAGTCCGATTTAAAAATCGATAAGCCGCAAGTTAAGGTGGAAGTGGATCGTGAAAAGGCCGCGTTATTAGGGATTAACATGAGCACCTTGGCGGCCGATATGTCGGCGATGCTGTCGGGTGGTTTTGCTAATCGCTTCAGTATGGAGTCGCGTTCGTACAAAGTGATCCCGCAAGTGGAGCGTGCTGAGCGTTTAAACCCGGAGCAGTTAGAACAGTACTACACCCGTACCGAAAATGGCGATTTGATTCCGCTGTCGACGGTGGTGTCATTGCGTGAAACGGTGCAGCCACAATCACTCAACCGCTTCCAGCAGTTAAATGCGGTCACCATTTCTGGCGTGCAGCGTCCGGGAGTCAGCTTGGGTGAGGCCTTGTCGGTGCTGGAGCAGGCAGCAACCGAGGTGATGCCACGTGATTATGGCGTGGAGTACGCGGGTCAGTCGCGTCAATACAAAACGGAAGGCTCGGCATTGTTAATGACCTTCTTCTTTGCCCTCGTTGTGATTTACTTGGTGTTGGCAGCGCAGTTCGAATCTTTCCGTGATCCGCTGATTATGCTGGTGACGGTGCCGATGTCGATTTGTGGAGCGTTGCTGTGTTTGAACATTGCAGCGCTGTTCCAAGTGCCCGGGGCCAGTATCAATATCTATACTCAGGTCGGTCTTGTCACCTTGATTGGTGTGATTGCCAAGCATGGTATTTTGATTGTGGAGTTTGCCAACCAGCTACAAAAGCAAGGTATGTCTAAGCGTATGGCGATTGAAGAAGCGTCATCTATTCGTCTGCGTCCGGTGTTAATGACCACTGCAGCGTTGGTGTTGGCAATGATTCCGTTATTGGTTGCCACCGGTCCTGGTGCCGCAGCGCGCTTCTCTATGGGTCTGGTTATTTCAACCGGCATGACAATTGGTACCCTGTTTACTTTATTTGTGGTGCCAGCCATGTATCTTTACCTAGGCCGTGACGAGTCGGCGAATAGTGAAATGACTGAGACCTCTGCATGACAGGATTGTTGTTAGCACTCACGGCGCTGTGTATCTGGGTTTATCAAGATGCACAGCGCCGTCAATTATTGCGCCCGTGGGCATGGACGCTGTTGGTCGCGATTCTAGGCCCCTTGGGTATCGCCATTTATTGGGCTAAGCGTCCGCTTTATCCTGCCGAGTATCGTGTGGGTGGTTATGCTTGGGTGATGACACGCAGCTTTGTTGTCGCCATGACTGCCTGGATTGGCATGTTCGGTGCGGTGATACTGATTTGGTTAAGCACGATTATTCCTATGCCACTCATTATTGCGCTGATCTTAAGTGTGGGTGTTTTATTGGCAGCCGCTTGGAGTTTAGTTGCGTTTTTATTGTTATTAACCGTGTGGTTGCTGCGTGATGGCAATCACGTTGAGCAGGGGCCAACACATCCACTACTGGTCGGCCAGCCTTTGCCCATATGGGGCGATCGTGTGCTGAAAGTGATTTTTTTTGGTGGCCTGCTTATGGTGTTTATGTTTACTGAACCTGCGACGCCACAATGGATGGAGCAAGTGGAGTGGCAGACAGTGCCGGGGCGTATAGCAATTTAATTCGCAAATCTTAATAAGAACACTTCTCATTTGTATTTCGTTGACATAGAATCGCCTTGTTTCCTACAAACAGGGTGTTT
>CAYYWS010000231.1:0-1975 GCA_964473955.1 uncultured Paraperlucidibaca sp.
TAGCCTAAGCATGGATGAAGCCCGTGCGGTGGAGTCACAGCTGTTAGATGGTCGTTTGGATTTGCTCTACATGGCGCCCGAACGTCTTGTGTTGTCACGCACCTTGGATTTGCTGTCGCGCGTGCAAGTTTCCCTCTTTGCCATAGATGAAGCGCATTGTGTGTCGCAGTGGGGCCATGATTTCCGTGCTGATTACTTAGGCCTGCATGTGCTGGCTACACAGTTTCCGCATGTGCCTCGATTGGCATTAACCGCCACTGCTGATAGCCGTACTCGATCAGATATTAAACGCTTGTTAGGGCTGGAGCAGGCCACTGAGTTTGTCAGCAGCTTTGATCGCCCTAATATTTTTTATCGGATTTTGCCGCGGCTAAATGCCATGGATCAGCTAGTGCAGTTTATTCAGCGTGAACACAAGCAAGATGCCGGTATTGTCTATTGTCTATCACGCGCAAAAACAGAACGTGTGGCTGAGGCGCTACGGGCTAAGGGGTTTGATGCGCTGCCCTATCATGCTGGGCTAAGTGCTGATGTGCGTGAAGCCAACCAAACCCGATTTTTGCGCGAAGAGGGTGTGATTGTGGTGGCCACCATTGCCTTTGGCATGGGTATTGATAAGTCCAATGTGCGTTTTGTGGTGCATATGGATTTGCCGCGCAGTGTGGAGGCGTATTACCAAGAAACGGGTCGGGCGGGTCGTGACGGGTTGGCCTCCAGTGCCTGTCTGTTTTATGGCTTGCAGGATGTCATTAAGCATCAGCAAATGTTGGCGCAGTCTGATGGCAGCGAAGAACATAAACGCCATGAACGGCGACGTATGGATGGCATGCTGCAGCTGTGTGAGATCACCGATTGTCGCCGTCAATTTTTGCTGCGTTATTTTGATGAGCATATGGCGGAGCCCTGTGGTTATTGTGACAGCTGTCTAGAGCCGGCAAAAACCTGGGATGCCACCGAGCCTGCGCGTTTGGCGCTGTCAGCGGTGTATCGCACCGGCCAGCGCTATGGCGTGGAGTATGTCTTGGATGTGTTGGTGGGTAAGCGTTCAGACCGTGTGGTGGCCAACGGCCATGATCAGCTCAGCCTTTTTGGTCAAGGCAAAAACACTGCGCTTAAAACATGGCGCAGTATTTTTCGTCAGCTATTGGCCAAAGGCTTATTGCAGGTTGATAGTGAAGGACATGGCAGCATGCAATTGTCGGATAGTTGCCGACCGCTATTAAAAGGTGAGCAAAAGTTGATGCTGCGTCTTGATGCTGTTAGCGCCAATGAGACTAGCAGTCGTAGTCGCGCTAAAACCGCTATCGACCCAGCTGATGAACCCTTGTGGTTGGCCTTGCGCAGTTGCCGTCGACGCTTGGCTGAAGATCAAGGCGTACCGCCTTACGTTATTTTTCATGACAGCACACTACAAGCTTTGGTAGAGCAAATGCCTTTAAGCCTGCATGAGATGCGCGCAATCGGTGGCATTGGCGAAACTAAATTGGCGCGTTATGGCGAAGCTTTTTTACAGGTTATTTTGTCGCATGTGGATGCTATGAATGCCTGATTACACTTTGATTCGTTCCGGCAGGCGTACCCTAGTGTTGCAAATTAATGTTAATCGATCGGTGCTGGTGCGAGCACCACAACGTATGCCACAACGCATTATTGATGACTTTGTACGCAGCAAGGCTGGGTGGATTGAGCAGCAGTTATCGCTACTGCCAGCCCAACCATTAGGCTGGTTGCAAGGGCGGCCGTGGTGGCATTTAGGCCAAGCCTACCCGGTGCAGATTGACAGTAGCCTAGCACCCGCCACGGTGGTGCTGACGGAAACAACACTGAGCGTTAGTACCGACCTTGCTATAAATAATGAGCGCTTAACTAAGGCTTTGGCTACTTGGCAATTGATGCAAGCAAAACGGTTAATGCCAGCAAGGGTTAGCGCACATGTTCAGCGCTTAGGAGCACAGTGGCAGCCCAGTGCGATCAG
>CAYYWS010000232.1:0-1975 GCA_964473955.1 uncultured Paraperlucidibaca sp.
AGCCATCCGTTCCAGCTAATCGACGCTCGGCCTGCAAAATACACAGCCGAGTGCGCAAAGTGCGCGGACTATTTTCATCACCAATAATTCGGTTAAAGCCGGTGATCGGTGCTGCTGGATTGGTTAACCAATAACTGTCGTTGCAGTTGGTGACGTAATCATCGCGCTGTTGAGTTGGCAAGTTTTTCGGGCCAAAAATACCTGCAACGGGCGCGTCGTCATCACTGCCCCATTCGCACTCTGAGCGACTGCCATCTAACAACGGTAAACCCGGCGCCACTTGACTAATAACTGGCGCCAGCGGAGACGTACCACAACTAGCTACCTTAGCATCCGTGACATGCGGCACCACGGTAACATCGCCATAATAAGCCTTGCCGTTAGGGCCTGTAGCCACGGTATTAACCCAGGGAACACCTAGCTCAGCGCCATGAGCCTCAATGAACTCATCAAGGCTTTTTGCTAAGTTCCACGCACCAAACTGGTTAATTAATCGATCGTTTTCATAGTTGGCATCGCGAAGTGTATAAGCCAGCACATTTGTCCAGGGCAAAATCGGCACACCTGCTGCCTCCAAGGTCAACATAGGTCCAAAATGACTGTGATAAAGCGTGCGTGACTGCGTCACCAAGCTGCCATCTTGCTGCTTAACTTGAACCTCGATAGGCACGGCACGCATATCGCGTAGCTGACCATCATAAAAATATTGAGTGGGGTTAGTTGGGTTGATTTTTAGCTCGTATAACGTGAAGCGATAAGCTGTTGATACTGTGTGTGACCACGCTACACGATCATTAAAACCAATCAATACTGCTGGCACGCCATAAAGTGATGAGCCCATGATGTCGAGCTTGCCGGGAATAGTGTTGTGCGAAATATAGAGTCGCTCGGTGCCACGCCATGGAAAGTGGGGATTACCAAACAAAATGGATTGGCCAGTAGCACTACCATCCTTGCCAATACCATACATATTGCTACCAAAGCGGTCATGCTGCTGTAGTTCAGCGAATGGGCCTGGTGCTTGTGCCAGCGCTTGTTTACGCAAAGATAGTGGCGCTTCGCTTTGCACAACCGGAATAGGCAGGGCTGATAATGGCGTGCCTTGAATCAAACTCAGAATAGGGCTGAGTAACTGCAACAGCGCATCAAGTGGGCTACCACCGTCTGTACCACCACTGGGCGGCAAGGCTGGAGGCTGGGCATTGCCAATTTCATTCACAAACACCGAGCTACTAGCCAAAATCGACAAGCGCACAAAACGACGATACATATCGGCTTCAGTAATCGGTAGCAACCATTCACCATCAGCACAGGCGGCATGACGACCTGGATGCTGACCCGCCTTGAGCTCGTTGATATAACGATTAAAGCCAGCCACATACCCAGTTACTAACTGCTGAAAGTCAGGTTTGGTTTTCGCTTTGGTGCGCTGCCAAGCCGCATCATCCAGCATAGAGCGCCAAAAGAAATCACTGGAAACATTATCCGCCACAGAGCTATTAGGTTCGATACGATAACTACCATCAGCGCCAAAGTAACGCGCGCGCTCACCACGAATGGTGACAAAATCGTCGAGCATGACGCAGAGGTTATCTTCTGCAAAGGCATAGGCCTGACCAAAGCCTAAACTACCAAAGTCGTTGGCCGTGATATGCGGGATACCCATATCCGTCCGCACAATTTTGGCTTCATAGGTTGATGTGCGGGGACTTGGGTTATTCGAGTTATTGTCATTGTTTGAACCTAAACAGGCTGACAAGCTCAAAGCTATTAATGGCAATAACGCAATACGCTGAAAACCAGACATAAGAAACCTCTTTTTCTTCTTTTTATATTGTTCGACAATAAGTGACTGCGCGGTTTTCAGCAAGCCAAATACGTAAACTCCATGACAGTCGCGATCGTTAGGCGTATGCTTTAAATGCTACGGGGATGACATGGCTTCGACGTTGGTTATGAAGCTCGTAGGTGCATG
>CAYYWS010000233.1:0-1960 GCA_964473955.1 uncultured Paraperlucidibaca sp.
AGCGGCAGCATCATACTGAGTAATGTGCTTTCTTGCCCACCATGTAGTGACCCGGTGGAAGTAAAAACGGCAGCGGGTTTGTCGATGAGCGCACCATTTAACCAAAGTGCAGTGCTGCCATCGATAAAGTGTTTTAGTGCCGAGGCCATGTTGCCAAAGCGAGTAGGGCTACCAAGTACTAAGCCTGAGCATTCGGCTAAGTCTTCAATGCTGGCATATAAATCGCCACTTTCCGGAATGTCTGGCAGGCTAGCTTCAGTGTCTGCAGAAACACTGGGCACAGTGCGCAGTCTGGCACTAAGCCCGGTTGATTCGATGCCACGTGCTATTTGTCTAGCCATGTCACGGGTGGCGCCATAACGGCTGTAATACAGCACCAATACATAAGGTTCGTTCATGCCTGCCTCGACATCTGTTCATTAGCTCGCAATACTAGGGCAAAAGAAGAGGACATCCCACATGACATCTGTGTTTGCCGCCAGGTTGCGACGTATTCCCATACTTTGGATCAGCGCCTTTCGTTATTTTTTACGTGATAACTGCCGTCAGCATGCGGCTGCACTGACATTTACCACGCTATTTGCGGTGGTACCTTTATTGACGGTGATTTTTACCCTGTTGGCAGCATTTCCGTCCACTCAAAATCTGACACAAGAAGTGCAGGACTTTATTTTTCAAAACTTGGTGCCGACCTCGAGTGAAGCTGTTGCAAGTTATTTACAAGACTTTTCAACACAGGCGGGTCAGCTCACCTTGGTTGGTATTGTTGTTCTTGTGGTAACCGCGATCATGATGTTGGTCACCATTGAGCGTGCGTTTAATGACCTGTGGGAAGTGAAGGCGCCTAAGCAAAACATGTTTAGTATTTTGCGCTACTGGGCAGTGATTAGCTTGGGGCCATTCTTGTTGGGCGCTGGTTTTTTTGTGTCATCGTATTTAGCTTCCATCACTTTGTTCCAAGATGCTTCAGAAATGGTTGGCAGTGTGATTCCAGGTTTGGCGATTGTGCCGATGTTATTCACCGCGCTCGGATTTAGTCTGCTCTATATTGCGGTGCCCAACTGTAAAGTGAGTATTCGTGCGGGTGTGTTAGCCGGTTTGGCTGCGGCTGTTTTATTCGAGTTAGCCAAGCGTGGCTTTACCTTGTTCATTGCAAATTTTGCCAGTTATGAGCTGGTGTACGGCGCGTTTGCAGCATTCCCTGTGTTCTTACTTTGGATTTTTGTGTCGTGGTTGATTGTGCTGTTTGGTGTTGAGCTATCGCGAAGTTTTGTGCTGCATGAGCTCACACCAGTGAAGCCGCAGCACCCATTTCTGGCGCTGTTAGCGATGCTGGGCTTATTGCAATCACGTCATAACAAAGGCAAAGGAGTTGATGAGGTGGAGGCCATGCGCCTGTTGCATCGCGCACCTCGCTGGACATGGTCGCAATGGAAGCAATGGCTGCAAGATAACAACTACATGGTGCGCAGTGTCGACGGAGACTTCCGTTTGGCGCGTGACTTAAATCAAATGACGTTGGCAGACTTGTGCCGTGAAGCGCCTTGGTCTTTGCCGCATGCTGAGGACATTAATGATTTTTATGATTTTCCTTGGGTGCCACAGGTTGAAGACTTTTTGCAGCCTTATCAACAGCTGATGAGCTTGCCCGAAGCGCCTAATTTGGCACAGTTATTAAATGCATCACAGTCGGGAGCAGCAAGTGTCTGAGCTGATAAATTTAGAGCACGATGGCTTAGTGCTGAGTGCCTTACATGATGGTGAACTGCAAGCACCAATGGTGATGTTGGTGCACGGCTTTCCCGACACTCCTCATGGTTGGGATGGTGTTGTGGATGGTTTGCTGGCGGCAGGATTTCAAGTGCTGCGACCATGGCTACGCGGCTACACCCCGGGTTCAGCAATACGCACTGCGTTATATGATGTGGTGACAGTTGCCGGTGACTTATTGGCCTGGCGT
>CAYYWS010000234.1:0-1951 GCA_964473955.1 uncultured Paraperlucidibaca sp.
CTTAAGGCTGATTGAGAGTTATAAAAAGCTACATGCGTTTAGGGCTAAACAGCTTCTGCCAACAGATCAGGCTGCACCAAGTGCTGCTCATAAGGCACCAAATACGGTTGCATAATGCGTGCAACCTCTTGGAATGCCAGCATCACCACCGAGTTACCAAATTGCTGATAAGCGCGCGTATCCGATACCGGAATACGGAAGTCATCGGGATAACCCATCAGGCGCGCGCATTCACGTGGTGTTAACCGTCGCGGATTAACACCCCAGCCCCTATCGATCAAAATCTCGGAGCCATCTTTGTGGTAACGAGCAGACAAGGTGCGCGAAACGGATTCTTCATTCACCAAACCAAAACCAAAACCATTGCCCTTGGCTCGGTGCTTTTCGGCATAACCTTGCAAGTACGCCCATAACTTGTCGCTTAAAATGTACTTCTCATTCACTTGGCCGGCTTGATGATTAAAAAAGCGGTCACCATCCCACGCCAGCACCGGCTCAGTACCATCAGTGCGATGCAAAATATCCTTCATGCGCCGGCTGCCTTTGGCAGGTAGCTGCAACGCATCCCAAGTAAACGCTGTTGGCTCACGAAAGCCCACCATCACAATACGCTCGCGGTGCTGCGGCACAAAGTGTTGGCCATCAACAACGCGCACATGCAGCTGATAACCCAGCTCTTCGGTTAACACATTACGAATCACATCAAAGGTGCGGCCTTTATCATGCGACTGAAGGTTTTTGACGTTTTCCAGCACAAAGGCTTTGGGTTGTTTTGCTTTAATGATGCGAGCCACATCAAAAAATAATGTGCCTTGAGTTTCGTCTGCAAAGCCGTGTGCACGGCCCATCGAGTTCTTTTTAGACACACCAGCAATAGAAAATGGCTGGCAGGGAAAACCGGCTAACAAGACATCGTGGTCAGGAATATCCAGTTCTGCAATTTTGGTAATGTCACCGGCTAAGCTATGGGTGCTGCTGGGAAAGTTTTGACGATAGGTTTGTTGCGCATAACTGTCCCATTCGCTGGTAAATACACACTCGCCACCAATGGATTCAAACGCCATGCGCAAGCCACCAATGCCTGCAAACAGGTCTATAAAACGGAAGTCACCCGAGCGTGGTTGGTCGCCCCAAGGTAATAATAGTTGCTTCAGGCTTTCGGCCAAATACGGTCTGGGTTCCGTTTCTTTTAGCTCCCAACGCCGAACCGTGCCAACATTAACGCCAAGTGCCTGCGCCAGCTCTTTATGCTTGTAATAACTCAGCGCTTCGGACAAATATTGATGCACTAAATCATTGCTCATGCTGCGCTCCAGTCGCTGGGAATTATTTCTGCATATTGCACGAATAATTATCCACAAACAACCAAAAACTGGCCGCATGAACAGTATTTTTAAGCGTAAATGGAGTCAACAGGATGTTGCAAACGCTAGAAGACCTATTGCTAAAACTGAGCCTGCTGGGTGTACAGCAGGTGCTGTGTAAGTCACTGGCTGAAAACGACAACAGCAAACAACAAATCTACCTTGGCGGCAGCTTTGATGTGCTGCAAATGCTGCCGTTTGAACAGGTTAAGCCTTACAACACCGGCAAAGTGCCTAACTTTAAAGCGGCATTACGCTTTTATTGGCTGGATGGTGATGGCAAATCCCATTTAGCACCGCATACCCAACTCATTTTGTACCCCAAATACCCTGAAGTACGGCTGTCTGGCTTTTTGCGTGGCTGCGCATCGGCACCCAATGAGCTGTTGCGCCCTATCCCACAGGAGCAACGACAATTTAATAACGGCCCCGACGGCCGAATGTTACTGATGGGTGTTAGCCGAGACCGCTCGGTTTACGCATTTTTAGCACCCGCTGCCAGCGCCATGTCGCAGCAACTGCAACAACTTATCAGTAACAACACACACCCCAAAAAAGGTGTCTTCACCGTCATTCCGGCAACCTCC
>CAYYWS010000235.1:0-1945 GCA_964473955.1 uncultured Paraperlucidibaca sp.
ATCCTTTTGATCGACTGCTGCCGGACTTCCCGATTGAAGGCAATGATCTCAATCCTTTGTTGCAAGATCCGGGGCTGATTTTCCACCCACCTATGCTTTATATGGGTTATGTCGGCTTTTCTGTGCCGTTTGCTTTTGCCATTGCTGGATTGCTTAGTGGCCGTATGGATTCAGCTTGGGCGCGCTGGTCACGCCCTTGGACCATTGCAGCTTGGGCATTCCTAACGCTAGGTATTGCATTGGGTTCGTGGTGGGCCTATTACGAATTGGGTTGGGGCGGCTGGTGGTTTTGGGACCCAGTCGAAAACGCATCATTACTGCCGTGGCTTGCAGGTACAGCACTTATTCACTCGTTGGCGGTAACTGAAAAGCGTGGTGTATTTAAGGCGTGGACAGTGCTGCTAGCCATCATGGCATTTTCACTGTGCTTACTGGGTACCTTCTTGGTTCGTTCTGGTGTGCTGACCTCGGTACATGCCTTTGCCGCTGATCCAGAGCGTGGTTTATACATCCTTGGGATTTTGATTGTGGTTGTTGGTGGTTCGCTGTCGCTGTTTGCATGGCGTGGGGCTGAGCTGGCCAACGAAAGTCGTTATCAATTGGCCTCGCGTGAAACCTTTCTTATGTTGAATAACCTGTTGCTGATGACCGCAACGGTGATTGTTTTATTAGGAACGCTATTCCCGCTCATTGCAGATGCGCTTGATTTAGGCAAGATTTCGGTGGGCCCTCCCTATTTCAACTTACTTTTTGTGCCACTTACTTGGCTGTTGTTAGTTTTTGTGGCGATTGGTCCATTGATGAACTGGAAGCGCCAAGACATGAGCAAGGTGTTGCTGCCCTTGGTCAAAGTGCTTGTTGCTTCCGTGGTGGCCGCCATTGCCGTGCCACTTATGTTTTTTGGTAACTGGCCGTGGACAGTGGGCTTAAGTGTTGGTTTGTGCGTCTGGGTGCTTGGCGCGTTAATGGTTGATATCGGCCGTAAAACGCGTCATGCAGGCAGTATGCTCACAGGCATTAAAAAACTGACACGTAGCTATTGGGGTATGCAGTTTGGTCATATTGGCTTATTGGTAATGGTGATGGGGGTTGCGGTCACATCTGAGTACAGCATTGAGCGCGATGTACGAATGGTGCCAGGTGATATTGAGCAAATTGGTGAGTATCAGTATCGCTTTGATGGAGTTGAAGACCGTATGGGGCCGAACTACCGCTCGCAATATGGCACGATCACAGTAAGCCGTGGTAACTGGTCCACAACCTTGCACCCTGAAAAGCGTGTGTATCGTATGGAATCAAACCCGATGACCGAGGCAGGTATTAGCACTAACTTATGGCGTGATGTCTATGTTGCCTTGGGTGAGCCACTGGATCAGGGGGCTTGGGCAGTGCGGCTTTACCACAAGCCATTAGTGGTTTGGATTTGGTTAGGTGCACTCATCATGTCGATTGGTGGATTATTATCGATACTTGATAAACGTTACCGCATACGGAGGGGTTGAAATGAATAAACACGTCCGTGTGATGCTATTTTTGCTGCCATTAGTTGCTTTTATTGCACTTGCGGTGCTTTTGTTTAATCGTAACGGGGAAGACCCCTCAGTTTTGCCTTCGGCCCGCGTTGGTCAGAACTTGCCTAGTTTTGAAATGGCTTCCTTAACGGAGCCTGGACGTATGCTGACGCCAAAAGACTTAGAGGGTGAGGTTAGCCTGCTAAATGTTTGGGCTACTTGGTGTGTGTCTTGCTTAGTAGAGCATCCTGTACTGATGGAGTTGGCAGCGTCAGGCGTCCCCATTTATGGCGTTAATTACAAAGACAGCCCAGAAGCAGCACTGATGTATTTGGCGAATAACGGTGATCCGTTTCGCTTTAGCATGAGTGATGTTACTGGCAGTTTAGGTTTGGACTTAGGTGTGTATGGTGCGCCTGAGACTTATTTATTAG
>CAYYWS010000236.1:0-1897 GCA_964473955.1 uncultured Paraperlucidibaca sp.
GCTGTGCCGGCTCTTGGTTGTGTGGTACGCAGACAGCAATCATGGGCTTGCTCATTGATGGGCCAATTAAGGCTAAGCGGCCAATGTCAAAAAGCACTTTGGCGTTAAAGTCGCTGAGCAGTTCTTGATAAAAGGCTTTGGCTTTTTCAATGTCGTTGGTGCCTATAGTCACGTAACCGATCATGGTGAAGTTCCTTGTTAGTTATAGTGAGCTGAAAATATACATTAACGACGACTTTGCCTAGTGCACACGCTGTAGTTGTGCCTGATTAAGTCGTTCATCAAGCACTTTAATTTGCTGCTCAATCATGCTGATTTCTTGATTTAGATCAGTACGTAGGCTTCTGAGGGCAGCTTGGTGTTTGTCGTTATTATTGGTAATTTGTTGATTAAGAGCATTTAGTTGTGTCAGTTTTTCTTGGCGCTTGTGTTGTAGCTCCGAACGATCCTGCTGTAACTGGTAATAGACCACACCCTGGCTATAAGCGGGTGATAGTAATGGAAACCGTTGAGTTGAGCATTGGCTGGGGTAAGGCCGACCTTGGCTGGCTAAGCGATAGGCTGCCTCGGGTTGGCAGTACACATTAAGTCCTCGCTCATAACCGTCGTTATAGTCTGCTAAGTCCACACTGACATTTACGCGAGCACAGGCAGAGCGATGTTCAGCAATACGTGATGCTGAATAGCCTTGTGCGGCATCACTGTGGCCTATCTCTCGCCATTTGGCGACGCGACATTCTTCACGTGATAAGGTGGCACAACTGGTTAGTAGGCTTAAAGTGGTGCTAAGCAGCACTACCTTAAGCGAAACAGGGATGGGCATGTTTTAGTACAACAGAAATAAAATTGACTTCAATCTAGCAGCTAAAGATCGAATGTCAATTTAGTCTCGGCAATGTATTAGTGCTGATGATGATTCGTTGAACCGCTGCTAAAACCTGTGCACGTGGTGCAGCCATATTAAGTCTTAAAAAGCCATGACCTGCTTCACCAAACCAGCTACCAGCGCTTAAACCAACTTTGGCCTGATGAATTAAGCGCTGCATCATCTCAGCTTCCGACAATCCAAAGGCTCGAAAGTCTAACCACAGCAAATAAGTGGCTTGCAGCGGGGACACTTGGATAGAGGTGGGCGCTAGCAGGGCCAAGACCTCATCACGGGTTTGGGCAAGATAAGCCATCAATTGAGCTAACCATTCGTGACCGAGACTGTAAGCGGCTTCTGTGGCGACTAAGCTCATGGGATTGCTCATGCCCATATGTAGCGTAGCAAAAGTCGCTTTTACGGCATTACGCATGGCGTCAGTAGGCAGGGCTAGCCAAGACAGCCCTAGACCAGGAATATTAAAGGTCTTGCTGGGTGCCATGGCAGTGATAATACGGTGGTTCGCATTTGGCAGTGATGCCATTACCGTATGCTGATGTGGAGAAAATACCAAATCAGCATGGATCTCGTCGCTAACGATTAGTAAGTCGTGGCGCTCAGCAATAACCAGTAGGCGTTGTAGCTCTTCCACTGTCCAAACACGGCCTACCGGATTGTGAGGTGAGCATAACAACAGCATCTTGGCGTGTGGTGCGAGTTGTTCAAGGCCTTCAAAATCCATTTGATAATGGCCGTCATGTTCAATCAGCGGGTTCAGCAGCAGTTTGCGATCATTAATAGTGGCTGCAGTAAAGAGCATGGGGTAGACCGGAGGTTGCACAATAATGCCGTCACCGGGTTGGCTAAAGGCCTGAACACAGGCATATAACGAGGGCACAACACCCGGGCAAAGCAGTAGATGTTGACTAGCCAAAGACCAGTTGTGACGTTGCTGACACCATTGCCCAATGTGTTCAAACGCGGTGTTTGATGCTTGGCTATAACCCAACACACCATGGTGTAGGCGTTGCT
>CAYYWS010000237.1:0-1881 GCA_964473955.1 uncultured Paraperlucidibaca sp.
GACACGGTATAGTCTTCGCCACCGGCGGCATTGCGACTGGTCGACAGCATCGGCAGGCCTGCCTCTACTGCCCAAGACCACTGCGGCATGGCCAACAATGTCAGTAACCCCATCAGGCGCCACATAATTATTGCCCCGCACTTTGTTGCATGGCGGACTGAAACGAGCCGCCCTGTTTCCAACTGTGTAATGTGCGCAATCCGTTATTGCTGGAGCCGACCAATACCCGCTCTTCACCCACTTGCAGCAACATCACACGGTCCTTTAATCCCAGCTGCTGCACCGACAGCACTTTAATCAGTTGCTGATCTGGTAATTGACCACGTACATTTTGTAGTCGTTTTATCAACCAAGCACCGCCAAACAGCACACCCAGCACAATCGCCAAACCAAACAGCATAGAAAACACATTGCCCAAAGACAGTGGCTTCACCGCAGATGCAGTGTTTGCAGCTAAAGCCGACGTAGGCAGGAGCAACAAACTTAAGATAATTGCTTTCATGGCAGCTCCTTAACGCAGACGGCGCACGCGCTCTTCAGGACTGACCACTTCGGTCAACATAATGCCGAACTTCTCTTTCACCACGACGATTTCACCGCGTGCCACCAAGGTACCATTCACCAAAACATCCAGTGGCTCACCCGCCATACGATCGAGCTCAATGATTGAGCCTTGGCTGAGTTTCAGCAGCTCATTGATGCTCATACGAGTACGACCCACTTCAATCGATAAGCTGACGCTAACGTCCATGATCATGTCTAAACTAAAGTGCTTGCTAGATTCTGCTGCTGTGGGCACGGTGGCTTCCTTAGGGCTTAAATTTGATAAGGTCGCGGGCTGTACCTCACCGTCAAAACTAACGTCATCGTTATGATCTAAATCGTTTGCCATGGTGGCTTACCTCGCGCTCTGGGTAGGTTTAAAAATGCGTTCAACAGCAATGGCCACTTGACCATCGTGGACACCAAAACTGCCGGTCATGACTTCATGACCTTCAATGGAAACATTGACGATATCGGGCGTTTCGATGGGGAGAATGTCGCCAACTTTGAACGCAGATACGCGTTTTAAGCTGGTCATAATTTCAGGCAGGGTCGCTACCAAACCAAGTGAGGAGGCAATCACACCGGCCTGTAAACGCTTATTCCATTCGGCATCTTGTTCTTGCCGGTTGGTGCGCAAACCAGTGCCTAAGCTTTCGCGTATTGGGTCAATCGCAGCCCAAGGCAGCAACAACCAAAACATCGCTTCTAGATTCTCGAAATGCACCACAAATCGCGTTGCCAACACGGTGTCGACATCTTGCAAATCATCGATATAACGCAGGTCTGATAAACGCCCTTGAATCTGTGGGCTGATCTCCAATGTCGAGCGCCAGGCATCCGAATATGCTGGCATTAAGGCCTTGCTCACCATGTCCATGAAGCGCGACTCTGCCGGTGAAAACTCTGGCACTACACGTGCTTTAACAATTTTGCCACTGCCGCCAAAAAACCGATCGACCAAGGTAAATACCAAGTCTGGTTCAAACAGCAAATAACTAGGCGCACCTAAAGGGATGGCTTGAATGCAGCTGATATCACAAGGCGGTGCCAAGCTACGCTTAAGCTCGCCAAACTTCATCACGCTAATACGCTCTGCCCGAATACTATCGACTGCTGGCACCCATTGACGTAGAGCTTCTTTCACTGCATCGGCAAAATGCGTTTGAATTAACGACAGTGCAGGTATTAGACGATGGACCGCATAGTCTTGACGGGCAAAGTCATAGGCCTCACCGTCTTGTGCTGGTGCTGGCTCATCTTTAACGATCTCGCCCATATTGTTCATCAGGGCATCGAGTTCATCTTGCTCCAAGATATCACCCATGTTGTTACTCC
>CAYYWS010000238.1:0-1878 GCA_964473955.1 uncultured Paraperlucidibaca sp.
GCTCGCTATATGCCATGGCATTAGGAGCTCCACGCTGGTTTGGCGCCATCACCCCCATTGGTGGCTTGGCGTTTATTGTTGGCTGGCTCTGGCTAGCGCTTTTATTCTGGTCGTCTAACCGTGGCTAATGTATTCACTATCTCTGTTAATGGTCAGTCGCAGCAAGTCGCCGAAGGCGCGAGTGTGGCAGACCTGCTGCTTTTGCTTAACGTTCAGGGCCGCCGTATTGCGGTTGAGCGTAATGGCGACATCGTGCCGCGCAGCTTACATGCCAGCACACTCATCACCCCCGCTGATCAAATTGAAGTGGTACATGCCATCGGTGGTGGTTAAGTAATGGGTGCCGAAATTGGATGCTGAATTAGCCATTGCCATACTGACCTGGACCGGTGTTGCCGTCCTGCTAGTGGCTGGTCTTGCGGGCTTAGTGCTTCCCATCATTCCCGGCCCACCATTGTTATTCGCTGGTTTCTTACTAGCCGCCTGGGCCGAGCAATTTCAGTTTGTTGGTCTAAACACACTGATTGTGCTTGGCCTGTTATGCCTGTTTGCCATCATCTTAGACTTTGTGGCCGGCGCCTTAGGCGCCAAACGTTATGGCGCTTCTAAAGCCGCCATTTGGGGTGCGTTAATCGGTGCGGTAGTTGGCATTGTGTTTGGCCCCATCGGCATATTATTAGGGCCATTTGCAGGTGCTGTGATTGGTGAACTCATCAATGGCCGCCAGCTACAACAGGCTGGCCGTGCTGGTTTTGGTGCCAGTGTTGGCATGTTGATTGGCATCATCGCCAAGCTGGTAATTGGTATTTTAATGTTGGCCTTATTTTTAACCGTTCGCTTTTTTACCTAGTCCGCAGCGCGCAGCTCAAACTCACCTAATTCATAGACCGTGCCATTCACTAACACACTCGCCAAGTGCCGCCCCTCGTAGTGTCTGCGTGTGGTCATATCCGCCAACGACAAACGATAACTCAGCACAGACGACTCTCCTGCAGCCAAACTCAGTATTTTCCACTTAAAGACTTTGATGCCATAACGGCCTTTTTGGCGCAGATAGTGAATACGTAAATCGACGCATAACGATTGTGTTTGCTGACCTTCATTGCTGAGCTGGCAGCTAATTTGCAAATGCTCACCGCGCCGTGGTGATGTCGGCACAAAACTTACGTGCGCAAGCTTTACCGCCGTTGTTGGCTCAAAACCCATTAACGCTAAGGCTTGAGCATCACCGGCCTTAATCAAGCTGCGCAGGCCATGACGCACTAAGGCGCGCCGATTGTCATCGGCATCAACCAGCCATGCTTTGGCAATAGCCAACACGCGCTGTGGATGGTCTTTGCTAATGTCGTTTAGATTATTCGCCACAGAGCGACGTACATAAGAAGAAGGGTCGTCTTTTAGCTGCTCTAACAGTGCAATCACCGGCGTGGGATCAGCCTGAAACGCCGGCAGCCTGGCCGCCCAAGGCAGGCGCGGGCGAGTACCTTCAGACACTAAACGGCGCACATGCTCATTCGAGTCATGACACCAAGTGTCCAATACCATCAAAGTGGCTTCTGGCTGCTCCAGCAAGAACCGGCGAATCGCAAACTCACTGGTAAAACGCTGGGTAATGGCGTGCAACAAAGCCATGCTACGGGCGTGATGATGTATGCCCTGGTTTGCCACAAAGAAGCCATGAGGCAAATAAACAAAACCCGCCATGGCAAAACTACGGTCGGTGCTTAGCGGCTCAGCCAACGAGCTCTGCACAATATCTGCCGACACTAAGAAGTCCTGAGGTAGGCATTCAGCCATCACTTCGGCTATGCGCTGGCCGCGCGCCATTAACCCCAAGGCGTCATAACCCTGCAGACATTTGCTTATAAATTGCTTGGC
>CAYYWS010000239.1:0-1843 GCA_964473955.1 uncultured Paraperlucidibaca sp.
GGCCGTATTGTTGATCCAGAACTTGCAAAAGCCGGTGAGGCACGCTTCGCAATTTGTGCTAGCTGTCACGGCGCCAATGGCTTAGGCAATCAAGCACTGGGGGCACCCAATTTAACCGATACTATTTGGTTACATGGTGGTAGCGAAGCTCAATTACTGAACACTGTACTGTATGGTCGTAACAACGTCATGCCTGCTTTTGATCAAATCTTAGGTCCTGAGCGTGTGCATTTAATGGCGGCTTATGTGTACTACTTAGCCAACGTTAGACGTTAATACTTGCTTAACTGCCTGCGACACTTTGTCGCAGGCAGTGCGCTACAAAACTCGCTAAACTGCGCACCGTCGTCGTTCTGAATGGAGCACTCATGAGTCAGCAGATACCCGTCAAAGACATATCGCCTGACCCAGTTAAAGTCTACGAGCCACAATACGTAGACCTCTATGCTAAACGTGAAAAAATTCACGCCCGCGCTATTTCCGGCTTTTTTCAAAATATCCGTGTTACCACTCTTTATCTCACCATGGCTGTTTTCTTTTTATTGCCATGGCTTAATTGGGATGGTCGCCAAGCCATTTTATTTGATCTACCTGAACGTCACTTCTACATTTTCTGGTGGACCTTCCTACCGCGCGACTTCTTCTTTTTGTCGTGGATTTTAATTATTGCTGCCTTTGCGCTGTTTGCCGCTACGGTCTTTGCCGGGCGAGTCTGGTGTGGTTATGCCTGCCCTCAGACAGTCTGGACCAAAGTTTTCATGTGGATTGAAGAGCTGGCCGAAGGCAATCGCAACGCACGTATGCGTTTAGACAACGCGCCGATGAGTGTGCGCAAATTTTTACGCCGTAGCTTTAAGCATGCGGGTTGGGCGGCCGTCGCTTTCGCTACTGGCATTGCCTTTATTGGTTATTTCACACCAGTGCGCGAGCTTTGGTTTAACGTAGTAAATGGTAACTTAGGCTTTTGGGTAGGTTTTTGGCTGCTATTTTTCACCTTAGCAACCTATCTGAATGCCGGCTGGATGCGTGAACAAGTTTGCCTACACATGTGTCCATATGGTCGTTTCCAAAGTGTCATGTTCGATAAAGACACCTTAATTATTTCTTACGACTATCATCGTGGCGACCCTCGCGGCTCACGTAAGCGCGGCAGCACTAGTCTTGAAAATGGCTTAGGCGACTGCATCGATTGCAATATGTGTGTACAGGTCTGCCCCACTGGCATTGATATTCGTGATGGCCTGCAATTTGAATGTATTCAATGTGCTGCCTGTATTGATGCCTGCGACAGTGTCATGGACCAAATGGGTTATGAGCGTGGATTAGTGCGTTACACCACCGAAAACCTGTTGGAGAAAACCGGCACCGGCACCTATAAATTTTTCCGCCCACGCCTAATTGGTTACAGTGCCGCCCTGCTGCTGATGGTTGGTGCACTACTGTTCATGCTAATCACACGCGTACCATTAACGGTTGAAGCGCTGCGTGATCGCGGCCAGCTCTATAACCAAAACAATGCTGGGTGGATTGAAAACAGCTACACCCTCAAAATTCAAAACAAAGCACAAAATAATGTTGAGCTTGTCATTACTGCCAGCTCTGCTGAGTTTCCAGTCAGCCTACAAAACAGCCCAATACAGCTGCGTATGAATGCCGGTGAACTGGCCACTTTACCGATAACTATTGAGGCAGATCCTGCCGCCATTCCAAGCAACAACAATAAGATCGAGATTCATGTCACTCGGCAAGACGATAGTCGTATTAAGGCGACAACACGTAATACGTTCCTAGCCCCACGCTGACAACAGCGTTAACGAGAGCCGAGCAAAATGACGAATCGAGC
>CAYYWS010000240.1:0-1474 GCA_964473955.1 uncultured Paraperlucidibaca sp.
AGTGTAACAAAACATTGACGGTTTCTGTCTGCTATTCTTAGCAGCTTGTCAGGCTATCTAGCCACTTAGGAGTAGCGATGTCTAATGTTATGCAAGAGCTATTAAAGCTATTAGATTTGGAAACGATTGAAATCAATTTGTTTCGTGGCCAAAGCCAAGATTACTTTGGTAAAAACGTCTTCGGTGGCCAAGTGCTGGGGCAGGCGCTAATGGCTGCAGGGCGAACTGTCGAGAATCGTCTGGCCCATTCGTTACATGCCTATTTTTTGCGGCCTGGTGATGCACATGCGCCGATTGTTTACGATGTTGAGCGTGTGCGCGATGGCCGTAGCTTTACCACCCGAACGGTTAAAGCTATTCAGCATGGAGAAATTATTTTTACCATGATGGCTTCATTTGCTGAGTCAGAAGACGGCTTAGATCACCAGTTTGAGATGCCGAGTGATTGGCCTGAGCCAGAGTCTTTACCCAGCGAGTTAGATCTGCGCCGCTTAATTGCTCCGCATGTGCCAGAGAAGCAGCGGCCTTTTTTTGAGATGGAGCGTCCCATCGATTTAAAACTTATTAATCCAGTCAATCCGTTCTCACCTGACAAGCGCGAGCCTGAGCGGGCGCATTGGATGAAGTCACAAATGGCATTGCCAGATGACCCGTTCTTGCATCAGTGTATTTTGGCTTTTGCTTCCGATTTTGCATTTATGTCGACGGCGATGCTGCCGCATGCCATTACTTTTATGCACCCCGGTTTTCAAGGTGCCAGCATCGATCACGCGATGTGGTTTCACCGTCCGTTCCGCATGGATGAATGGTTGCTCTATACCATGGATGCACCATCGTCATCTTCTGCAAAAGGCATGAACCGTGGTTTGATTTATACACGTGATGGCCGCTTGATTGCATCGACAGCGCAAGAAGGCTTGATGCGTGTGCGCCCGCCAAAGTCTTAACTAGGCTTTGACGGGGCGCATAAAGCTGACCACATTGCTACTCGGTGCAAGTTCGGGATGCAGGAATTGACGCAATTCAATTTCGCGTTCGCGCGCATCGTCGTAACCTAATTGCATGACAGCACGTGTATAAGATTGCTCAAATAACAGGTAACTCAGCAAGTTAGAACCGGCGCGTTTGAACATGCCTGAGCCGCGGACAAAAAGTCGAATGGAGCGAGGCAGCTCATGAGCATATCGTGACGCTAACTCTTCCAAGCGTTCAACAGAGGGAGATAACACCAAGTGCTCAACAGGCCTTAGTGTGGTGTGTGCCGCCAGTTGTTCCGGTGTTAGTAGGCCTAAGGTTCTATTAATTCGACTCAAGCGCTCCAAGTCCATTTCTAGGCTATCAACAAATGAACTGTTCATGATTTGGCCCAAAATTTGCGCCAAACTGGGGTAGCCATCAGCCATTCGGCGAACTTGGACACTTTCACCGCGACCTGAACCAATCACCAAGATGCGTCGGGCACCAAGGTGCACTG
>CAYYWS010000240.1:1484-1835 GCA_964473955.1 uncultured Paraperlucidibaca sp.
GTTTACACGCACCGCAGGGAACAGCAAAGGGATGGCTGCTGAGGCCATTAGGTGTTCGATTTCGAGGGTGGTTTTAATGCCCCGGCGGCGTGCCCTTTGCCAGTCGACTAGATCGGGAGCCCCTTGATAAAAGCTGGTTGAATCGCCACGCGAATAGCTACAAGCAGTAATACAGAGTGCACGTAGGTGGCCGGACTCAATCACCGCTGGCAGTGATTTTAAATTCAGTGTTTTGGTGAGCAAAGCGGCTAAGGGGGCATTGTCGAGTAAAGATACTGGATCTGAGCGGTTATAAAGACCAAAGGATAGGTTAGCTAACCAACGAAAAGCACTGCTTAAGACACCGGGCCA
>CAYYWS010000241.1:0-1832 GCA_964473955.1 uncultured Paraperlucidibaca sp.
GGCATTGTGCGTTATCGCTTATTTGATTTAGATCGCTGGGTTTTACACGCGTGGTTTTGGTTTTTTTGTGGTGTGGTCATTATTATTTTTGATGCCTTTTTAGTGCTCTGGTTACATATTGAGTCTTCGCTCGGTTTGTTCATCACCTTGGCACTGGCAGGCTGGCTATATTTCCCATTACGACAATGGTTTATGAGTCGGATCATGCCTAAGGCAATACAAAATAACCACGTGGTTATGCCCACTATTATTGAACGCGCCTTCCGGCACTCCAGTCATAGCGGCTTAGAACAAGCTTGGCCTAAGGCGCTTAACGAGTTATTTCAGCCGCTTCAATTACAACGCATCAACCAAACACTGACTGAAACTCAGCTCAGTAGCGACGGCCTAACACTGCATATTCCAGCATTAGATCAGTCCTTTTTTTATGCACTTTCACACGCAGGCCTTGGTCATCGCCTGTTTAACCAACAAGACCGCATCACGGCAGAGCATGTGCGCACTTTATTTGGCCATGCTCACCGCTACCAACACGCTCACCAAGAAGGCATTCGCATGGAGCGCGAACGTTTAGCCGCAGACCTACATGACGATATTGGCAGCCGCCTGCTTACCATTGTGTATCGTAGCCAAGAGCCCAAGATTGCGGACACCGCACGTGACACCCTGCAAGCCCTTCGTGTGGCCATGCAGGACCTGCAACAAGGCGGGGCAGCGTTAAGCCAAGTGGTGCGTTATTGGCAGCGCGAGCATCATGAACACTGCCAAGAAGCAGGCATAAACCTCAGTTTTCAATTAGATGAAGCGCTTAATAAAACGGTTATTACCGCACCACAGCGCAGCCAGCTAACCCGTATTGTGCGCGAGCTCATTTCAAATGGTGTTCGTCATGCCTCAGCTAGGCAAATTCAAATTTCATTAACACATCAAAATGAGTGTTTATTATTGAACTACCAAGATGATGGTGTTGGCATTCCTAAAGAAGCACTACAAACCGTCAGTTCAGGAATGGGGCTAAATAATATCAAGCAGCGCTGTGAAAGCTTGGGGGGTGATTTTAGCCATTTGGTCAGTGCCAGTGGCACACACTTAGTTTGCACGCTACCCATTTTGGGTCAGGAGCCAACATGAACCATGTCCTCATTTTAGAAGACCTGTTGCCAGCACAAACATGGTTAGCAGATGCCGTATTAATGGCACTTCCCGACACACAAATCACCTGCCATGACCGACTGCAAAAAGCACTGCACTGGTTACAAGTTCATCAGCCCAACCTCTGCCTTGTCGATCTTAACTTACCTGATGGCTCAGGCATTGATTGCATTCTGGCCTGCAAAGCCATGCCTAACCCACCAGCAGTGTTAGTCATTACCATGTTTGATGACGACCATCATTTATTGCCCGCTCTAAAGGCTGGAGCCGACGGTTATTTGCTAAAAGAAGAACCCAAAGCCACCATTGCCGACGCATTAATACAGCTATTAAATAAACAGCCAGCACTATCGGCACAGATCACTCAGCGCCTGATGCAGATTGTTCAGGATGTAAAAGCCGAGCCTGTTTTTGAGCAATGTCCATTAACTCAGCGCGAGCAAGACATCCTAGTGATGGTAGCAAAAGGCTATCAAACCGCCGAGTTAGCGCAGCTACTCAACATTAGCCCACACACCGCTGCCAAACACTTAAAAAACATCTACGCCAAACTTGGCATTCACAGTCGCACCGAAGCAGTACACGAGGCCATGCGCTTTGGTTTAGTCGGCCAAGATATACCCCATACGGGGGATGCCCCCTCCTCCTCTGCAGACTAGAGTTTAGGTGCTGCGTTTAAC
>CAYYWS010000242.1:0-1799 GCA_964473955.1 uncultured Paraperlucidibaca sp.
GGATCATCGGGGTGAAATAGCTCGATGTCTGTTGCCGTTAGCACTGGATTCATGACCGGCCAGCTGCCCTCTAAGTCACCAATCCTAACGTAAACACCAGCTTGCTCAGACAATGTTTGTTCTAACCATGCCTTTTGGTTAGAAACCAACGGGAAAAACTCACGCCCTAAGCCCACCACTACGGCTAACGGAATCAATGTCAACGCCAACAGCCACAACGTGGCATGTAGGGTTTGATCCAGTTTAGTGATTATGCGCCGCATTATTACGCCTCGGGATTAGCACATGGCACTAAAGCAACACCACGTCGTATTGTTCCTGGCTATACACTGGCTCCACTTGCAAGCGAATGGGTCGACCAATAAATAACTCTAAATCTGCCACTGCTGATGATAACTCACCTAAAAAACGATCAATCACACGCTGACTTGCAACAATGCAATAAGCATTAGCAACCTCATAGGCCCGAGCCGCACGTAACACCTCTCTAAACACCTCAAAACAAACCGTTTCAACTGTTTTTAATGCACCACGCCCCGAACATACAGGACAGGGCTCACACAACACATGCGCCAACGACTCACGTGTACGTTTGCGTGTCATCTCCACTAAGCCAAGCTCAGAAACTTGCGTTATTTTTGTTTTGGCATAGTCGCGGGCCAACATCTTTTCAAACGAGCGCAGCACCTGTAAACGATGTTCCTCCTCGCTCATATCAATAAAATCGATAATGATAATGCCGCCAAGATTGCGTAACCGTAACTGTCTTGCAATGACATGCGTTGCTTCAAGATTGGTCTTATAAACGGTGTCTTCTAAACTTCGTGCACCAACAAACGAACCAGTATTTACATCAACCGTAGTCATTGCCTCGGTTTGATCAATAATGACGTAACCACCTGACTTAAGCATGATTTTTTGCTGCAATGCTTTTTGCAGGTCATCCTCAACGTTATACAAATCAAATAATGGCCGTTCACCCGGATAATGTTCCAATAAGGCTTCCGCCTGCGGCATAAACTCTTGTGTGAACTGCTGTGCACGCAGGTAAGTTTCGCGCGAATCAACCCAAACTTTGGCAACATGCGCACCCACTTGGTCACGCAATATGCGTAGCGACAACGGGAGCTCTTCACTGATCAGCGCTGGACCTTCAGTGACTTGAACTCGTGCTCGAACATGGCGCCAGAGCTTCAGCAAAAATTCCATATCTCGGCGCAGCTCATCTTCTCCAACGCCTTCAGCCACCGTACGTACGATAAAGCCACCGCCTAATTCATTTGCCGACGCTTGATGCAAGTCACTGACTAACTGTTTTAGGCGAGCCCGTTCAGCATCATCCTCAATTTTTTGAGAAATACCGATTTGATCTCCATAGGGCATAAACACTAAAAAGCGCGAAGGAATAGACAAGTCCATGGTCAGGCGCGCACCTTTGCTGCCGATCATGTCCTTCATCACCTGAACAGTGATTGAGCGGCCCTCATGTAAAGCACCCTGAATTGCTTCCGGGCGCGCACCATCGGGTGCCATCCGCATATCGCTTAAATGCAAAAATGCTGTACGTTCAAGCCCAATATCAATAAAAGCAGACTGCATGCCAGGCAGCACACGCACCACACGACCACGATAAATGTTGCCAACCAAGCCTCGACGCGATTCACGCTCTACAAAAAGCTCCTGCACCACACCATTTTCGACTAATGCAACACGCGTCTCCATGGGCGTGACATTGATCAATATTTCGTCAGTATTGGGCATTTTTAAAGTCATTTAGTACCCCACAACGGGAAGTTGGC
>CAYYWS010000243.1:0-1794 GCA_964473955.1 uncultured Paraperlucidibaca sp.
GGAGTGCGTCGACAATTAAGCGCTCACTTCGTTGTGAGCGATTTAGTCAGGTGCCGTGTGTTGTTTGGTTTACTGGCTTAAGTGGAGCGGGAAAGTCTACACTTGCGCATGCCTTGGAGTTGGCACTTTTTGAACAAGGCTACAGTACCTATTTATTAGATGGCGATAACCTTCGTCATGGCTTAAACAAAGATTTAGGTTTTTCTGATAAAGACAGAGTTGAAAATATACGGCGTGTCGGAGAGGTGGCAGCTTTAATGTTAGATGCTGGCCTTATTGTTCTTGCTGCTTTTATTTCGCCATTTAAGCATGACCGGCAAATGGTTCGTAATTTGATGCAGCCTGGTGAGTATATTGAAATCTATGTCAGTACGCCCATTGCAACTTGTGAGCAACGCGACAGCAAGGGACTTTATGAGAAAGCTCGAAGTGGCCTGATTCGTAATTTTACGGGTGTTGACTCAGAATATGAGCCACCAGAGTCCCCTGAGCTAACGATCGATACTTCTCAGGGGAGCATCAATGAGCATGTTGAACAAGTATTAAATCTATTACTTGTCCGTGGCGTGCTTCGTAAGAGCACTTAATTATTTAGTTTAAGGTTAGTCAATGTTGCTGTGTTGTTCGAAAGGAATTTGGCGGCAACGATCGCTGCTTGTGCATTACGTTGATAAGCCGTTAACAATGTCGGCATCAGATTCCGTAGAGGCAGTAGTTGGTTGGGGTTTAAAATCAACCTCACTGCACGCTCGCGACTATGCGAAGCAACACGGCTTACCTTATCTTGCCCTTGAAGATGGCTTCATTGGCTACATAGGTCATCCCGCGGCCAAACACCATCGCTTGTCATTGATCATAGACCACTCGGGCATTTATTACGATGCCAGCAGACCTAGTGATTTAGAAGTAATACTTGACGATATGTCGTGGTGGAATGCAGATTGGCAGCGTCGATCCGAACAGCTGCAGGATCTTATTTTGCAGCATGGACTAACGAAATATAACTGTTATGCCGTCGACCAGCTTCCTGCTTCAGTATTAAGCAAATTAGACAGGTCACGTCGCCGCATATTGTTGGTAGATCAAACTGCGGGTGACCAGTCCATTAACTTAGGCTTGGCATCATCTGCCAGCTTTTCAAAAATGTTGGCGGCAGCACGTCTTGAACACCCTGAGGCACAACTGATTGTGCGTACTCACCCGGATGTGTTGTTGGGTAAGAAAAAAAGTTGTTTTGCAAAGGCAGACTTGCACGATGTGCTGTTGCTAGATGAGCCGGTGAATCCACAAGCACTGTTGGCGCAAGTGGATCATGTTTATGTCGTCACTTCACAGCTCGGGTTCGAGGCATTGTTAGCAGGCAAACCTGTCACCACGTTTGGTGTGCCGTTTTATGCCGGTTGGGGGTTAACGGATGACCGCATCGAAGTGCCGCGTCGCGGCAAGGCCAGAACGGTGCAGCAACTATTGGCTGCCGCATGCCTGCGTTATGCCCGATATGTAGACCCCATTACGCTACAGCCCTGTCAGTTAGAAGACCTGATTGATTTAGTTTTAGCTCAGCGTGGCCGTCCACCTTATTACGACTGTGTGTATGCGGTTGGTTTCTCACTTTGGAAGCGCAGTTTCATTGGCCTGTTTGCGGGTCGCCATGCTAGGTGTGTCAAGTTTGGGCGTCGAGACTGGGTGCCCTCGTCGTGTGATGCAGTGTTGAAGTGGGGAGCCAGCCCGAAGGCTATGAACTTGTTACCTAACGCAGATGCATTGCCCATGTTGCACATGGAGGACGGCTTT
>CAYYWS010000244.1:0-1785 GCA_964473955.1 uncultured Paraperlucidibaca sp.
CACGGTCATCAGCGAGAAACACTATGGATGAGGCACTGCGTAAGGCGGCGTTGGATTATCACGAATTCCCCCAGCCCGGCAAAATTAGCGTCACCCCAAATAAGCAGCTCAGCAACCAGCGCGACCTTGCGTTGGCTTACTCGCCCGGTGTGGCCGCACCCTGCGAAGAAATTGCGCGTGACCCTTCTACTGTGTCTCGTTACACCGCTCGCGGCAACCTAGTCGCGGTCATTACTAATGGCACTGCGGTGCTTGGTCTCGGCGATATCGGCCCATTAGCCTCCAAACCCGTCATGGAAGGCAAAGGCGTACTGTTTAAAAAGTTTGCCGGCATTGACGTTTTTGACATCGAGATCAATGAGCGCGACCCCGAAAAATTGGTTGATATTATTGCCTCGCTAGAACCCACTTTTGGTGGCATCAACTTAGAAGACATCAAGGCGCCAGAGTGCTTTTATGTTGAAAAGAAACTGCGCGAACGCTGCAAAATTCCAGTGTTCCATGATGACCAACATGGCACATCCATTATTGTTGGCGCGGGCTTGCTCAACGCACTGTTATTAGTCGACAAAAAAATTGAAGACATTCGCATCATTTGCTCTGGTGCAGGTGCTGCAGCTATTTCTTGCTTGGACTTATTGGTATCTCTTGGGGCTCGCCGCGAAAACATTACGGTTTGCGACTCCAAAGGTCCGATCACGACTGAGCGCACTGGTCTAGATGAAAGTAAACAGCGTTATGCGCAAAACACCAGCGCACGCAGTTTAGGTGAGTTATTCAAAGATGCCGACATGTTCTTAGGCTTGTCGACTGCGGGTATTGTCAGCCAAGACATGGTCAAGCAAATGGCGCGCGACCCCATTATTTTTGCCCTAGCCAACCCTACGCCAGAAATTTTACCAGAGCTGGCTAAAGCGGTTCGTCCTGACGCCATTATTGCCACGGGTCGCTCGGACTACCCTAACCAAGTTAACAATGCCTTGTGCTTCCCGTATATTTTCCGTGGCGCACTAGACTCTGGTGCAACCACTGTTAACGAAGCAATGAAAATTGCCTGCGTACATGCCATTGCCAAAATGGCACATGCCGAAAGCAGTGATACCGTACTCGGTGAAGCCTTAAGTTTTAGTCGCGAATACTTGATTCCACGACCACTAGACCCTCGCCTCATTATGGCAATTGCTCCAGCGGTTGCCCGCGCGGCAATGGAAACTGGTATCGCCACACGTCCTATTGAAGACTTTGATGCCTATCATCAAAAGCTCTCGGAGTTTGTCTATAACTCGGCGTTTATCATGAAGCCGGTTTATGCCAACGCAAAAGCATCACCAAAGCGTATTGTTTTCTGTGAAGGTGAAGACGACCGCGTGTTACGTGCGGTACAGGTAGTAGTTGATGAAGGACTAGCTCAGCCATTATTAGTTGGTCGCCCTGCTGTTATTGAAGAACGCATTGAGCGACTAGGACTGCGCTTAAAACATGGCAGCAATGTCACCCTAATTGATCAAGACAGTGATCCGCGCTTCCGTGAATACTGGCAACACTATCACCAAGTCATGATGCGCCGCGGCATTGGTGAAGAGCTGGCAAAACGTGAAACTCGCCGTCGCAGCACCTTAATTGGCTCCTTGCTGGTTCACTTTGGTGAAGCTGACGGTTTAATCTGCGGCACCTTTGCCAACTATGGCCTGCACCTGCGTTATATCGATCGCATCATCGGCTTGCGTCCGGAAGCCAAGCGTTATGCTGCCATGAACTTGCTGATGCTTGAAAACCGCACAATCT
>CAYYWS010000245.1:0-1775 GCA_964473955.1 uncultured Paraperlucidibaca sp.
CTCAACTTAATCGTACTTGGGGTGATTTTACTTGGGAAAATCGTGCCGAAGCGTTAAGCAGCAATGATGATAATTCCAATGCAGGCAGTGCACGTTATTTGTTAAGTAGTAAGCAGCGCTTGGCCTTAAGTGAAAGAGATTATGTTTTTGTTCAAGAGCAGTTTGAAAAAGACAGCACCAGTGCGTTTAGACATCAATTTAACTTAACCGCTGGTTATGGCCGCAGCATCTTTAGTGATGACATTAAGGAGTTGGTGGTTGAGGTTGGCGCGGGTGCACGTTATAGCGATCCCAAAGAAGGGGATAAAGAAGTTAATGCAATTGCAACCGCAGGTTTGAACTATCGACATAAGCTGACCGATACCGTTAGCTTCAATCAACGAATTGGTGTTGAAGGTGGCGAAGACGCCATCATCTTGCGCTCATTAAGTGAGATCCGTGTCCAGTTACGTGAACAACTGAGTATGGGCGCCGGTTACGACATGAAGCGTGAGTTTAGTGACAACAACAGTCGTTTAAATGTAATGACAGTCTCTTTAGGTTATAGCTATTAATTTTGTAGGTGCCCATGAACGCGTTACTTAACCCACCTCGTCTCCCCGTTTTTGCGGCGTTATCACCAGAAATGGTGGAGCCTGCTATTGATCAGCTCTTGCTTGAGTATCGGCAAGCGGTCGAGTTGCTGGCAACGCAAGCACAACCAACATGGCAAAGCTTTGCGCTGCCACTAGAGGCGCTGGACGATAAGTTAAGTGCGGCATGGTCACCGGTATCTCATTTAAATGCAGTGATGAATAATGAGGCGTGGCGGCAGGCATACAATGCCTGCATTCCCAAGCTATCTGCGCTTTCTACTGAAATGGGGCAGCACGAAGGCCTGTTTCAAGCTTGGCAGCGTTTGCGCGACTCGGAAGCATATACACAACTCAATACTGCACAACAACAAGCGGTAACTAATGCCCTGCGCGATTTTCGTTTAAGCGGTATCGGCTTAGCCAAAGAGCAAAAGCAAGAGTTTGCGAAAGTGAGCGAGCGCTTGTCGACACTAACCTCATCCTTTGCTGATAACGTTTTAGATGCCACTCAAGCGTGGAGTCTGAGCTTAAATGATGCCAGTCGGTTGGCCGGTTTGCCAGAGAGTGCACTAGGCCTGTTGCAGGCGTTGGCAGAAGCCAAAGGTGAATCTGGTTATCGCATTACCTTAGACATGCCGGCCTATCTTGCCATCATGATGCATGGTGAAGACCGCGACTTGCGTGAGCAGGTGTATACCGCCTATGTCACACGCGCCTCAGACCAAGGCCCTAAAACCGGTCAGTTTGATAACGCCCCGTTAATCACAGAAATATTATCGCTACGTCAGCGCCAAGCAGAATTGCTCGGCTTTGAACACTATGCTGCGCTGTCGTTAGCCCCCAAAATGGCGGATAACGTTGAGCAAGTCATTCATTTCCTGATGGACTTGGCGCAGCGAGCCCGTCCTGGTGCCGAGCAAGACTTGGCCGCCTTGCGCGAGTTTGCACAAACCGAATTAGGCTTGGCCGATCTTAAGCCTTGGGATGTTGCTTTTGCCTCAGAACGTTTAAAGCAGCAGCGTTATGCTTTGTCACAAGAAGACTTAAAACCCTATTTCCCGGCACCAAAAGTGATTGCAGGCTTGTTTGCTATTGCGGAGCGTTTGTTTGCTGTGCAAATTCAAGCAGCTCCAGAGCTGGAAAGTTATCATCCGGATGTTCAGGCATATGCGGTGCTGGAGCAGGGTCAACCGCGCGCTT
>CAYYWS010000246.1:0-1773 GCA_964473955.1 uncultured Paraperlucidibaca sp.
CTTAGCCGGCACTTCAGCCTCTTGACGCTTGATCATGTCGAGATATGGATCAATAAACTGCAGGGCATATCGTTGTAAGCTCAATAGGCGCGCATCAAGATCGGGAACTTGAGGTAATAGCTTGTCGCGACGAATTAAAATTGCACCGTGCGCAATAAGTAGTGGAAAGCGGAAGATTGCGCCCTTGTCACCTAAGCCCTTGTAGAGCTCTAGTGGCTTAAATGCGAGTGCAGGTGCAGCAATGATATCCACTTGGCCGTTATTGAATTTACCCGCAAAATTGGTGATGTCAGAAGGTACTGGCTGAGCGCCAAGGCCTGAAATCATCCTTGCTTGTGAGCGATCCCACTCTAAAACCGCTACGCGCTTACCTGCTGCTTTTTCAATTGAATCAATTTGACGATCATTGACCATGACAAATATTGAGCCAATGGGTGCAATGCCAACGACCTGGTATGGGCCATGAATGGCCATTTTGGAAAACTGGGGGTTTGCTAAAGTCTGCAACAAAGTTTTGGCTGTTTCGTAGTTCGGCAAGTTACCCGGCGCATCAATGCTACCCACCACAAAGTTAAACTGTTTGGCACGCAGTAATGACAGCGTGACCATATCGCACTGCCCTGCTTTATAGTCTTCAGCAGCAACACGCTCATCGGTATACAGGCGAAGTTCCGCATGAACGTTCCACTTTTTAGCCTCTAGTGCAAGGTCTTTGGCAAGATTCCAAATTTGACCTTGTGCGCCAGCAAGGTCAAAAATGCAGGCACGCACATTAAGCGGCTTGGGCAGCGGGTCGGCCTTTGGGAAAGTAAAAGCTGGCATGGCCACATTTGCACTGGCAGGAAAAACGAAACCCAGCGTAAGTGCCAAGGCGAGACTTATTGTTTTTATCATGGTCATCTCAGAGGAGTGAAAACATAAGCAAATACTAGGTGTTTGTATATGTTATGTCTAATGCCACTAACTAAGGCCCAAACAAGATAAGTTGACTCGGCCTTGTTTGATTGGTGGACACCAAAAGTAGCTGCTGGCGATAGGCTTTGAAATGGTGAAAATACGGTCAACATGACCGTCTTCTGCGCCGGACATGCGCGTTAATATGCGTTCAAATGCCGCTAACGAGTGCCCAAATGCAACAAATACTAATCCTGCTTTAGTGCCTGCTATCCATGGCATAGAGCGCCTTAATATAAAAGACTCTGGCTCGAAACTTTCTTGCTCCGTACGTTTTACATGTGCGGTAATTGGGGCATCATCTATTTCTTCATTATCACTGAAGCGACGACCGAAGGTGTGATCTCTATTAAGCTCATCAAGCGCATCAAAGGCTTTGAAGTCATGTAACCATTGTTGAGCAGCAACAAAACTACCGCCAATATATGCTGTTGCTGGCAAATTCGTTTGATCACTAAGGATTTGTGCTTGTACTGAATTGACTAATGCAGCGTTTACAGCTTCCTCGCCTTTTGGGTTTTCCGTGCCGTCTTCATATCCGGTTAAATCCCTTCCCTCCTTATAAACAAAGGCTTCAATGCTGTTGCTCAAGTCAAAACTAGGCTCGAGTAGGTTCAGCAAACGATGCTCAAAATGAAACAAGTCGCCACGGTCATCACTACGCAGCCAGCACCATAACGCGGTTTCTTTTAATGCGAGCGGCACATGAGAGTTAGCGATGATAGGGCCCGCTGTTAAACCGGGCAGATGAAGGCCAAGTCTTACAAACACAGGCAGACCAAAGCCGACAACAAGCTGGTCACCGTTGGCTATGGACTG
>CAYYWS010000247.1:0-1772 GCA_964473955.1 uncultured Paraperlucidibaca sp.
TAATAACGGCCAAACGCCCGGCAGGGGCCAGCACCTTTAAGCTTTGATCAAGAAAGTCACGTAAATCATCTAGCTCGCGATTTAAGGCGATGCGAATGGCTTGAAAACTACGCGTTGCAGGGTGTTTATGCTTTTCCCATGCAGGATGGGCTGTTGCCACAATGTCAGCCAAGACCTTAGTTGTGTCGATGGATCGAGTAGCACGCGCAGTAACAATGGCTTTTGCAATACGTCGAGCAAAACGTTCTTCACCATAACCGTGCAATACATCGGCCAAGTCACTTTCACTAATATCCTTCAACCATTGCGCAGCTGTTACGCCACGAGTGGTATCCATGCGCATGTCCAAAGGACCGTCATTCATGAAACTAAACCCGCGTTCGGCATCATCTAATTGCGGTGACGACACACCCAAATCAGCCATGACGCCTTGCACTTGGCCGGTCAAGCCATTGGCATCACAGTAATCACCAAGACTGGCAAATGAATCATGAACAATGCTAAAGCGCGCATCTGCTTTTGCCAGCGAGAGGCCTTCAGCAATGGCAAGAGGGTCTTTATCAAAACCAATTAAACGTGCTTTTGAGCCAAGCTTGGCTAACAACGCGCGTGAGTGGCCGCCACGGCCAAATGTGGCGTCAACATAAACACCATCGATATCGGTTATGACAGCGGAAACTGTTTCATCTAGGAGAACAGAGATGTGAGTCGGCGTTGTCATGATTAAAGCGCCAAATCGTCAATGGCTTGGGCCAACTCAGCTGCATTAAAGTCAGCTTCCAGCAATTGCGCCTGCATAGCATCCCATGCCGATTTCTGCCAGATTTCGCATTTTTTTCCTTGGCCTGCTAATACGACATGCTTTTCTAATTTCGCAAACTGACGAAGCTCTGGGCTAATCAAAAAGCGCCCGGTGGCATCCAGTGAGATTTCGGTGGCATAACCTAGAATGCGACGCTTGAGCATAGCAATGGCAGGATTCGCGCCGGGCAGCGCATTAAACCGCGCCTCAATGGCCTCCCACTCTGGTAGAGGGTAAAGCGTTAAGCAGGGTTCACGTAGATCAACGGTTAATACAAAACGTCCTTGGCAATCGGCGATCACACGGTCGTGATAGCGCGCTGGCAAGCCAACACGTCCCTTCACATCCATGGTTAACTCGTCGTAGCCACGAAACATATGCAGAAATCCCCTTTAGCTGGGCAAAATAAACAAAATTCACCACAAAACTACACTTTTACCCACCACACTGCGAAATATAGAGAGCTGACTGTTTAACGTCAAGGCGGCGTAATGGCGGTTATAAGGGGCAATTAAACGATATATTTCAATTACTTAGACGAAAAGACAAAAGACCAAACCAAGAGCATCAAGTCATATAAATCAACGGCTTACAGCATCATCCTAACAAACAATCTAGAAACGCACTTCTTCTAGAATTTTTAGTTATAAGCAGCAAAGTCATACAACTCATGAACATTAAGGGGAGTTGGCCTATAAGCCGGGTTCTGTCGAGAACGATCATTCATCTAGGCGCATCGTCACCAATGCGCTCAAGCAACCTACCCGTGTCCCGCGCGGGCCGCGCGTATGGACACCTATTTGGTCTTGCTTCGAGTGGGGTTTGCCGTGCCGGTCTGTTACCAGACTCGCGGTGCGCTCTTACCGCACCGTTTCACCCTTACCACGCATCTTGCGAACAAGATCGTTCGGCGGTCTGCTCTCTGTTGCACTTTCCGTCGGCTCGCGCCGCCCAGGCGTTACCTGGCACC
>CAYYWS010000248.1:0-1771 GCA_964473955.1 uncultured Paraperlucidibaca sp.
AGCCCAGCAGCTTCACAACGGTGGTGGTTTTACCCGTGCCGGGCCCGCCAGTAATGACACTAAATGGTTGCTGTATGGCTAACTCACAAGCTCGGCGCTGCCAATCAACATCACGAGCTTCTGGAAAAAACTGATCTAATACCGTAACTAGCTCAACACTAAGTGACACTGGGTTTTGTGCAGCAGCGCCAACACGCTGGCCCAATTGCTCAGCCACATAATGCTCATCACGCCAAGCTCGTAACAAATACAGGCTGTCATCATCCAGCACAAATGGCTGGCCTGAAAGCTGATCGGGAGTGGCGACAAAACCGCTGCTGAGCAAGGATAGTCGCAAAGTTTTCGGGTCGTAATCAGCTGCAATTTCGATCACAGTCTTTGCCACAATTGGGTCGTGCAAAGATAAACGCAAATGGCCTTGTGCATGCTGCCAACTCGTTAGGCCAGCCACGGTTAATGCCACATCATTCGCTTGCGGGCTTAAGCGTTTAAGGGTAGCCATCAAGGCTTTATCCAGTGGGCGTAAAGACGCTAATGACACCGTCATTGGGCTGCTCCAAGCAAGCGCTTCGAGCCAGCAAACAAAGCATCTAATTCATCGATTAACTGCCGCGGCGGATAATGCGAAAACACGCCTAAATCTGGTTGACTTCGTCCACGCAAATACAAATACACTGCCCCACCGATATGCTGATCGTAGTCATAATGATTTAAGCGACTTCGCAACAAGCGGTGTAATGCCAATAAGTACAGGGCGTATTGAACATCATAACGATGGCTTAATAAGTTGCTGGCAACACGCTCTGGAGAATAGTCGGTGTGCTGTTCGCCTAAATAATTCGATTTATAGTCGAGTATGTAATAACGACCATGGTGGCTAAACACCAAATCAATAAAGCCCTTAAACAAGCCATTTAAATGCAAAGGGGTTAGTGCTGGCCTAGGCTGACCAGGCAGACAATAACGGCTAATCACCGAATCCAAATGCAGCACATTAACACTGCTGCTCTCTAACCAAAACTCCAGCTCAACATAGTGCTCTTGCAGGTCTGCTAGCGCGACAGAGTCGCCATCAGGCAAGGCAAAGGGTTGTCTTAACCAGCTCGGCAAGGCCGCTATCAAGGTGTCAGCTTGGGCCTGCCAACCACGCTGCTCACAACGTGTTAAAAGCTCCTGTTTAATACGCTCCATATCCTCTTCATCACGCCCAAAATGATGTTCGGCCGCGAATTCGAGCAGCTCATGCCAAAACGTGCCGGTTTCTGCACCACGTGGTAAGTCGCGCAGATCCTGACGGCGCTCCTCTTCCTGATTGGCAATACGGGCATCATCTGGTGATGTGACAGATGCAGGCAGATGAACTTGTTCGCTATGACCCAAAGCGCTGTAACTGCTAATCCACCAAGGCCGTGTTGGCAACCCAGCAAAGGTGCGTGCGGGCAGCAAGCAAGCCGCTGTTAAGGTGTCAGACTTGACGGGTGTGCAGGGTGGCAACTCGGTGAACGACACATGCTCAGTCTGACAATAACTAGCCAATGGCATCAAAAAGTCTGTTAGCTTGTCTCGCAGCTCAGCGGCTGACGGCAAGCTCGTTTCACCCGTTAACAACACCGCCCATGGGGTGTGATCGAGTACGGTTTTGGCGGTCTTCTGACGAACCGGCATAATCGCTGTCCACAGCAAATGTCGTGCTCGAGTCACTCCAACATACAATAAACGCATATCTTCTTGCAGCTGTTCTGCTGCTGCGAGCTCCGTTGCGCGGCTCGCC
>CAYYWS010000249.1:0-1728 GCA_964473955.1 uncultured Paraperlucidibaca sp.
CGATACAAGCCGACTGGCCCCATGAAGCTAACGCCATCATTCATGCCAATAACAGCGCCGCACCAACTACTTTGCGTGTGCATCGCGGTCGACATCAGCGTGATGCTTTATTAGCCGAATGGCAATCTGCAGGTTTACCCGCTGAAGCCACCCGTTTTTCACCCGATGGCATTCGCTTAACCGCATCAGCGCCTATTTTTTCGCTTCCCGGCTTGGTCGAAGGGGATGTATCGGTTCAAGATGAGGCAGCGCAACTTGCTGCCTGCTTGTTGAGCCCCGCCGCGGGTGAGCGCGTGCTTGATGCTTGCGCTGCCCCTGGCGGCAAAACCGCCCACCTTTATGAGTTGCAAGCTGATGTGGCCGCGCTAGTGGCTTTGGATAATGATGCCGAACGCCTAGGGCGTGTGCGTGAGAACTTAAGTCGCGCCGGTGGTCAACAAGCGGCCAACGTGCAAATTAAATGTGCAGAAGCACAGGACCTAAACTCATGGTGGGATGGCCAGTTGTTTGATGCCATTTTATTAGATGCGCCCTGTAGTGCTACCGGTGTTATTCGCCGTCATCCTGACATCAAGCTTTTACGTCGTGCGACCGACATCGCACAAACGGTGGCAATACAACGGCAGCTTTTAGACACCTTGTGGAAAACGCTAAAGCCTGGCGGCCGATTGCTGTATGCCACCTGCTCATTACTAAAAGCCGAAAACGAAGACCAAATCACGGCGTTTTTGGCGCGTACTGCTAAGGCACAAACACTGCCGATGCAGCTAGCTAGCGAGATGCCAGGCCAATGGCGCCCACAAGGCCGCCAGTTGTTGCCAGAAATTAATGGGCACGACGGCTTTTATTATGCATTGCTAACCAAGCTTCCTTAGGACTGCATCATGCCTTTTGTTCTGCCCGAACTTCTTCATGAAGGCTTTATTCGTGACCTGATCATCACCTTCGTGTTTGGCTCGGTATTGTTAGGCATTCGTTATGCCTTGCGCCGCGCTATTCTGCGTCGTGACGCACTAGAGCCCGACATGAAGCGACGCTGGTTGGTCAGTGTACGTAATGCCACATTCCTGCTGTTCTTAATGGGCATCATGCTGATTTGGGCGCGTGAAATTCAAACCGTGGCACTGTCCATGGTCGCCATTGCTGCAGCATTAGTATTGGCTACGCGTGAAATGATTTTGTGTCTTTTGGGCTCACTTTACCGTACCAGCACAAATGCCTATTCGATTGGTGATCGCATTGAGATCAACGGCCTTAAAGGTCAAGTCATTGATACCGACCTGTTATCAACAACCTTGATTGAGTCCAACCAAGCGGTTGCTCACAAAGGCACCGTAGGGCGGCTCGTCACCATCCCCAATAGCTTATTACTGTCTCACCCAGCGTTTAATGAAAGTGGGTTAGGGCGCTTTGTCATTCACACCATTCACGTCAATATTCGACGCGAAGACGACTGGCAACAGGCTGAAGCCGTCATGCTAGCTGCCGCCAGAGAGGCTATCACACCATACTCCAGCGACATGGTTAAGCATGCTCGAGACTTTCAACGACGTTATGGCTTGGGCGCACCTGCATTGGTGCCGCGTCTGCGTATGGTGTTAAGCGATCATGAGTGCATAGAACTGCACTTACAGTTGCCAACACCGATTAATGAGCGCGTCACCATTGAGCAGCGTATTTTGCGCAGTTTTTTACAGGCACAAAAAAACCAGACAGCGGCTGAATAAC
>CAYYWS010000250.1:0-1728 GCA_964473955.1 uncultured Paraperlucidibaca sp.
GTTATTCAGCCGCTGTCTGGTTTTTTTGTGCCTGTAAAAAACTGCGCAAAATACGTTGCTCAATAGTGACGCGCTCATTAATCGGTGTTGGCAGCTGTAAGTGCAGTTCTATGCACTCATGATCGCTTAACACCATACGCAAACGCGGCACCAATGCGGGTGCGCCCAAGCCATATCGTCTTTGAAAGTCTCGTGCATGCTTCACCATGTCACTGGAATATGGTGTGATGGCTTCTCTAGCGGCAGCTAGCATGACGGTTTCAGCCTGTTGCCAGTCGTCTTCGCGTCGAATATTGACGTGAATGGTGTGAATAACAAAGCGCCCTAACCCACTTTCATTAAACGCTGGGTGAGACAGTAATAAGCTATTGGGGATGGTGACGAGCCGCCCTACGGTGCCTTTGTGAGCAACCGCTTGGTTGGACTCAATCAAGGTTGTTGATAACAGGTCGGTATCAATGACTTGACCTTTAAGGCCGTTGATCTCAATGCGATCACCAATCGAATAGGCATTTGTGCTGGTACGGTAAAGTGAGCCCAAAAGACACAAAATCATTTCACGCGTAGCCAATACTAATGCTGCAGCAATGGCGACCATGGACAGTGCCACGGTTTGAATTTCGCGCGCCCAAATCAGCATGATGCCCATTAAGAACAGCAGGAATGTGGCGTTACGTACGCTGACCAACCAGCGTCGTTTCATGTCGGGCTCTAGTGCATCACGGCGAAGAATAGCGCGGCGCAAGGCATAACGAATGCCCAGTAGCACCACGCTAAACACTAAGGTAATGATCAGGTCACGAATAAAGCCTTCATGCAGTAGCTCAGGCAGAACAAAAGGCATGATGAAATCCTAAGGCAGCTTGGTAAGCAATGCGTAATAAAAGCCATCGTGCCCATTAATTTCCGGTAGCAGTTGGCGGCCTTGTGGGCGCCACTGGCCCGGCATTTCGCTATTTAGCTGCATGGGCAGGGTTTGTGCTTTGGCGGTACGGCCTAAAAATGCCGTAATCTGATCTTCATTTTCAGCTTTTAATAACGAGCAAGTGGCATACAGCAAACGCCCGCCAGGTTTTAGCGTTTTCCATAGTGTGTCTAAAAGCTGCCGTTGTATTGCCACTGTTTGTGCGATATCGGTGGCACGACGTAAAAGCTTGATGTCAGGATGACGGCGAATAACACCGGTGGCGCTACAAGGTGCATCTAACAGAATGGCATCAAATAACTGGCCATCCCACCATGAGTCTAGGTCTTGTGCTTCTGCACATTTAATTTGCACGTTGTCCGCTTGATGACCACCGGCACGACTTAAGTTTTCACGCACACGCCCTAGGCGTTCGGCATCATTATCCAAAGCCACTAGTGCGGCCACATTAGCTTGCAGTTCATAGAGATGAGCGGTTTTGCCACCAGGCGCAGCGCAGGCATCAAGCACACGCTCACCCGCGACGGGGTTCAACAAGCAGGCAGCAAGTTGTGCTGCTTCATCTTGAACTGAAACATCCCCTTCGGCCAAGCCTGGCAACGAAGAAATAGGTGCTGGTGCGGTTAAGCGAATGCCATCGGATGAAAAACGGGTGGCTTCAGCGGGTAAACCTGCAGCTTGCCATTCGGCTAATAAGACATCGCGCTGATGTCGACCGCGATGCACACGCAAAGTGGTTGGCGCGGCACTGTTATTGGCATGAATGATGGCGTTAGCTTCATGGGGCCAGTCGGCTTGTATCG
>CAYYWS010000251.1:0-1712 GCA_964473955.1 uncultured Paraperlucidibaca sp.
TTCGAGTCCGGTGCATTCAACCACTCTGCCACCTCTCCGAAGGACGCGCAATTTACCGGATGCGAGTACTAAACTCAATACTGCTATCTGTGATAGCCCTTAAATAGGCACGTCATCAATGCGATCGGCCAGCATGTCCAATGAGCCATCTGCAGTTTCAAGCGCTTCGTCAATTGAGTTGCCGACAACTGGCACCACTGAAATTACTGCACCGCCTACGGATAATAGCGATCCGGTTACACGCATAGGCATGGTGACCAGCTTGGTTAACACACAACCACTTAACACCAACGCCATGGCGCATACCGCACTAAGCTTTAATACCGACGAGCGCATTAAAGCGTAACACCCAAACGATGCGCTACTTCTTCATAAGCCTCAACCACACCACCTAAACCTTGGCGAAAGCGATCTTTGTCAAGCTTACGACGTGTTTCACGATCCCACAGGCGACAACCGTCAGGCGAGAACTCATCACCCAGCACAATTTGACCGTTAAACACACCAAACTCTAGTTTGAAATCAACTAGCAGCATATCACCGGCCAAGAATAAGGCAGACAGCACTTCATTCACTCGGAAGGTTAGCTCACGCATTTGCGCAATTTGTTCTGTCGTGGCCCAGCCAAACGAAACCGCATGTGACTCATTTACCATGGGGTCGCCCAGAGCATCGTTTTTCAGAAACAACTCAAATGTTGGTGGATTTAGCGCCATACCCTCTTCCACACCTAAGCGACGAACCAAGCTGCCAGCAGCAAAGTTTCGTACCACACACTCGAGTGGAATCATCTGTAAGTGTTTCACCAATGAGTCGGTGTCATTCAGCAGGCGCTCATGATGGGTAGGAATACCAGCAGCGGCCAGCTTATCCATAATGAACGCATTGAACTTATTGTTCACCATGCCCTTGCGATCAAGCTGCTCAACTTTCTTGCCATCAAAAGCAGATGTGTCATTACGATAGGCAATAATGACGTAATCGGCTGAGTCAGTGGCATAAACAGACTTTGCTTTTCCGGTGTAGAGCAACTCACCTTTTTGCATGAACACTTCCTCTTAACTCAAGGCCAACGGGCTTGCAGTGTGGTTAATAAAGTACGGGATAAGTTAATCGGCGCTAACACATCATCACTGCGCTGAACAGTAATCATATAGGCCTCTGTGGCACGCACCATACGCACCTGAAAATCTTGCTCAGCAATCACAACGTCAACCAACCCAAGCGACTGGTTACGATCTTTAACATTAACGTTAGCGTTAGCTAGTGCACGCGCCAATTCATCCCATACACGCTCGCGCGGGCCGACCACACGCAGCTCTGGAATGCCGTTACCATCTGTACCTAATTTCACGGCTAAACGACCCGGCGAATCAGGCAGTGACATTTGCTGCTCTACAACCACACCCTTCATGGCTGGAGGAAATGGAACCGAGGCTTTATCGAGTTCCACTTTCGTAGTCGACTCAGCAATTTCAGGAATGGGATATAAGGGACGAATGGGGCGTGTCTCCACACCCTGAGGGATCGTTAAAGCTGGACCTGGCTGAGCTTGGGTATAGTCCAAGGTGCGGTCACGAAAAAAACCGCTACAACCTGGCAATAAGGTCAATGACAAAGCTACACATAAAGCACGATGCATCAGATTACTCCACTTGCTTGCAAGGCAGCACGCACACGCGGCTGGGCAGCCTCTGACAATACCGTTAACG
>CAYYWS010000252.1:0-1396 GCA_964473955.1 uncultured Paraperlucidibaca sp.
ATACCAAGGACTAAAAAACGGAAGCTGCCAAGCAACTAATCGCAAAGGATGTGGCAGGTGTCCAGACTTACTCTCCTTCGCCCAGCGCAGCCACATTTTTGGCTTCCATACACTCAATTTTTCATCCGCAAAACGCGGATCTTGATTCATTAAATGGGCTGCACCATCAGTCCATAAGCCAATGACTAATGGCACCACAATGGTCGACAAGTAATAACGCGAGACATAACCACCGCCCAAGTGTTGATACAGATCAAATGCCACACTGCGGTGCTCTACCTCTTCCGCACCATGCCAACGCAGTAAATCTAGCAGCACTGGATCGGCACCCACTTCATCCCATTTTTTATTGTCGAGGGCGTAATTGCCCAATACACAGGTCATATGTTCTACGGCCGCGATAATACCCAAACGAAACACCAACCAGCGCTTTTCTAAGAGCTTGGGCGTTTTGATGCCTAACGGGTTGTCCGCCAGCAAGTCTTCGAACAACCACTCCATGATTTTGGTGTTGCGCTCGGTTTCTATGCCGTGCGCCTTCAGATATTCAGCAATAGCACCACCATGAGCGCGTGCATGCATGGCTTCCTGACGAATAAACATCTGAATGTCATCACGCAGCTTGTCATCGGTGACATAAGGCAAGGCTTTGTTATACAGGCGGCAGAACCAGAACTCGCCAGCCGGCAAAATCATATTGATTTCGTTAATAAAATGGCTAGCAAACGGCTGTCCCGGAATCCATTCCAATGGTGTTTCGGCCCAGTCAAACTGCACCTTACGTGGAATCAGTCGGCCCTCAGTATTCGAGACGGTAGACTTATTTTTCAGCAATGGAATAACAGCCATGAGGTGGCTCCTGTAAAAAGGACGGATTAACCCGCCGCATCCAATCGCGCCAAACGACGCGACAGCGATGGTAAAAAACGACCTAACAAACGACTACCAAACGCTTCTGCACCCACCAACACTTCATCACGACGATTCTCAACAGCATCTAAAATCGCAGCAGCAATGGTTTCCGGTTTCAAATTTCGACGCTGATAAAGCTTACTGGCTTTATCACGACGGCGGGTTTGTTCATCATCACTGACGCCCACAAATTGAGTGCGTTGTGTAATGCCGGTATTCAACAAGCCGGGGCAAACGGTACTGACATGAATGCCCTTGCCCGCTAACTCACCACGCAGACAATCCCCTAACATCATGACTGCTGCCTTAGAGGTATTATAGACCGACATAAAGCGTGATGGCGTAAACGCCCCCATCGACGCCACATTAACAATATGGCCGCGTTTACCCGCCGTTAGCATTTGCTGGCCAAACAGGCGTGAGCCACGAATCACGCCCCACAAATTCACGTTTAACACCCGCTCCCAGTCCTGGTCGCTGCTGT
>CAYYWS010000252.1:1406-1700 GCA_964473955.1 uncultured Paraperlucidibaca sp.
ATGATCCTGCCATGCCCACACCGGCATTATTCACCACAATATCAGGCGCACCAAGCTCATCACCTACCCATGCCGCAAATGCCTCCATGGCATCGCCATTACCGACATCAACTTGGCGAGCATAGGCATCCGTACCCAATAACATGGCCAGCTCGGCGGTGCGTTCTGCAGCCTCTAAATTGATATCAGCCACCACCACACTAGCGCCACGCTCGGCAAACATCAGTGCTGTCTCACGGCCAAACCCAGAGCCCGCTCCCGTCACCACCACCAACTGCCCAGCATAAGGCCTAC
>CAYYWS010000253.1:0-1692 GCA_964473955.1 uncultured Paraperlucidibaca sp.
GTGTAACTGTTTCAAAGTTGCTAAAGCCCCAGTTTAAAAGTGCGCGGGTCTGATCAGCACGCGCTTGCATGCTGGTTGTGCCCATGATGGCTGAAATTAAACGCATGTTGCCGCGTTTAGCAGAGGTTACTAAGCAAAAACCAGCTGCATTGGTATGGCCCGTTTTTAAGCCGTCAACACTGGGGTCGGTATACAGCAATGCGTTACGGTTACCTTGGCGAATATTGTTGTAAGTAAAGCTGCGCTCAGCATAAATAGGATAGTAGTGTGGGCTGTCCTGAATGATGGCTCGTGCCAAGATGGCCATATCACGTGCGGTAGACACATGGCCTGGTGCGGGCATGCCGGTGGAGTTTACAAAGTTGGTGTTATTCATGCCTAAGCGCTTGGCTTCAGCATTCATAATCTCAGCAAACGCTTGTTCAGTGCCCGCCATGTGTTCAGCAATTGCCTTAGAGGCATCGTTGCCAGATTGAATAACAATGCCGCGTAACATATCGATTACGCTGGCACTGCCATGAAGTGGCAAATACATGCACGACTCGGCGCTACTGCCGCGGCACCAAGCATGCTCGCTAACATGAACTTGTTCGTCTTCTTTGAGTCGGCCAGACTCCAACGCACGCTCAACAATATAACTTGTCATCATTTTGGTGAGAGACGCTGGTTCAACTTGTAAGTCTGGATTTGATTCGGCCAAAATTTTGCCTGAATCAAAGTCCATCAAAACATAAGCACTATTGTTTAATGTGGGAGCGGAAGGCGCCATAAAGGCATGGGCATTAAACGAGATAAATAACAATGACGCTGCAGCAAGAAAACGATTCATCATGGGACCTGTCTGATGGTGTTGCGGTGTGAGAATATGCAAACGCTTATTCATTTGATGTAGTTTACCTAAGAATGTTGATCACTTCGAACGCCATTTGCTGACAAGGCACTAATCGTGGAGAAAAAAATGAATCCAGTCCGTATTGAGCGCCATGGTGCCATCGCCGAAGTGGTGCTACAGCGCCCTGAAAAACACAATGCAGTGTCTGAGCAAACATTACTTAGCTTAATCCAAGCGGGTAAACAGCTGCGTGGTGACGCTGAAATACGGGCAGTGATTATTCATGGCGAAGGCGCAAGTTTTTGCAGTGGTTTAGATATTCCTAGCTTCATGAAGCAGCCTAAGTCGATGCTGTTTAACTTTTTGCGCCCGTTATGGCGTTCGACCAATAATTTTCAAGAAGTGGCTTGGGTTTGGCGGCGTTTAGCGGTGCCAGTGATTGTTGTGATGCATGGCCGTTGTTATGGCGCCGGTTTGCAAATTGCCTTAGCAGCGGATTTTCGGCTGGCAACTCCGGATTGTGAGCTGTCCATCATGGAGGCTAAGTGGGGCTTGATTCCAGATATGTCTGGCACAGTAACACTGCGTGAGCTGATGCCTATTGATGTTGCTAAGCGCTTATCGATGACCGCAGAAACTTTTACCGCTGTTCAAGGTAAGGCTTACGGACTTGTCACTGAGTTGCACGATGATCCATTAAGTGCGGCGCGTGAATTGGCAACTACGCTGTCTCAGCGTTCACCTGACTCGGTAGCTGCAACAAAGTTTTTGTTTCAGCGCGCATGGCCGGCCAGTGTCTGTAAGGCATTTATGTTGGAGCGCTTTTATCAGTTGCGCCTGTTGATGGGCAAAAACCAACG
>CAYYWS010000254.1:0-1669 GCA_964473955.1 uncultured Paraperlucidibaca sp.
TGGCTTCCTTAACAGAGCCTGGACGTATGCTGACGCCAAAAGATTTAGCAGGTGAAGTCAGTTTGCTGAATGTGTGGGCGACTTGGTGTGTGTCTTGCTTAGTTGAACACCCTGTTTTAATGGAGCTGGCAGCATCGGGCATTGCTATTTATGGCGTTAACTACAAAGACAGCCCAGAAGCTGCGCTGATGTATTTGGCCAATAACGGTGACCCGTTTCGATTTAGCATGAGTGATGTCTCCGGCAGTTTAGGTTTGGACTTAGGTGTGTATGGTGCGCCTGAGACTTATTTATTAGATCGCGAAGGGCGTATTCGTTATCGTTCAGTGGGCGTTTTAGATGCACGCTCTTGGATTGATGAGCTTGAGCCACGTTATCGCGCCTTGGTGGAAGAGGTGGCACCATGAGACTAGCCATTTTTCTGCTCTCTGCGCTGCTTTGTTTTCCGTCAACGCTAACAGCGGCTGTTGATGTTCGTGACTTTTCGAGTGAGTTAGAAGAGCGGCGTTACCGTGCACTAGTCGCCGAATTGCGTTGCCCTAAATGTCAGAACACTAATTTGGCTGGTTCTGATGCTGGCCTGGCAGATGATTTAAAAGACCGTGTTCACGATCTGTTACGCCAAGGCGCTAGTGATGATGAGATACGTAATCATATGATCGAACGCTTTGGTGACTTTGTGACCTATAAGCCACCCATGCGACCAGCAACATGGGTGTTGTGGTGGGGTCCTTTGGTTTTGCTTGTGGTCGGTTTAGCGGTGATGTTGTTACGCCGTCAACCCGTTAAAACGAAAAACAAGCCATTAAGCCCTGAAGAGAAAAAGCGCCTGCAAACACTGCTATCAGGCCAAGACCGTACGGAGCAGAAATAATGAGTCCGGTCTTAATGCCGTTATATTTATTGGCCCTGTTGTTATCTCTCATTGTTGTGATGGCTGTTATTTGGCCTCTGCGTGGTAAAGCACAAACGGACTCTAACCGTTTGCAGACCTTAGCTGCTCGTGTTTATCGCGAACGACTTGATGAGTTAAATGCTGATCATATGGCTAATCGTATTGATGCAGACGCGTATGCCACGCTCAAATTAGAGCTAGATCGTGGCCTGCTGTCGGATCATGCCCGTGATGAACAGCGCCAGTCGCAGCCTTTAAAGCGTGTTCGTATCTTGGCACTGTCTGTGCTACTGGTTGTGCCTGCATCATCTTTGGCTTTGTATTTATTCTATTTTCAAAGTGATGAAATGGTGGCTGATGCTGAGCGCCAAGCGCGTTATGGCGATGTGGTGGCGCAAGTCATGGCAGGGCAGGCGCCAGCAGCCGACGCACCTCAGCCAAACCTGCAAGACTTTGTACGTGTGTTGCAGCGTAATGTGCAGGCAAACCCACTGGATGCAGATGGTTGGGTTAGTCTTGGTATGGCATTTATGCAAGCCAGAGACTATGGCCCGGCGCAGGTTGCACTTGCTCGTGCAGCAGAGATTCAGCCCAATGACTTATCGATTGTGCTGACCTATGTGCAATCCACAATTGTTACTCAGCAAGGTCCCATGTCGTCCAAGATACGTGGTCTGCTGGGTAAAATCATGCATGAGCATCCTGAGCATCAAGGTGCCTTGCTGATGCATGCCATGGCCAGTTTGCGTGGTGGTGAGTTGTTGGCTGCACGTG
>CAYYWS010000255.1:0-1623 GCA_964473955.1 uncultured Paraperlucidibaca sp.
ATCAGGCCCACCGTTAACCGTTCGGGTTACGCTGTCTTCATGGCATAAGCCAGCACCAGCAATGAGCGTGTCTTGCACATGACTTGCCTTGGAATCGGTAGCATCCAGCACCGCGGCGACGCCACCTTGAGCATAGTAAGTGTTGGCCTCAGTGAGCGCAGCCTTGGATAACACCGCAATACGCAAATCACTATTTAAACGTAATGCTAAGGTGAGGCCGGCAGCACCACTGCCAATAATTAATACATCGTAATCAAGGGTTGCCGCCATGGAATTTTTCATACCTGTGTAAAGTTTGCGTAGTATGAGCATGGCAGCCTCTCTGGCGCTAGTATGCAGAGATTAAGTCGCTAATTTTTTATCACTTTGTTGTCTACGCATCGTACTAGCAAGGCGTTATAGTCGTTTAATTAGAGTGCCATTGTTTTTGTCGGGAGAATAAAACATGAAATTACGTCAGCATGGCATGGTGCTGCTCTTGTCCTTGAGCTTTGGCCTAACAGGCGGCGCATCGACTGCCATGGCAGCTACTGACTTTGCGGCTATCGTAGAAGCCACGAGCCCGTCGGTGGTTAATATCAGTGCGACATCACGTTCGCGCCCGGTGAATAACGTCAACGAAGAGTTTCAGGATCTACTACGTCGTTTTTATGGCATAGAAACGCAGCCAGAGTCGCCTCGTGCCCGACAATCTTTTGGCTCGGGTTTTATTATCAGTAATGAAGGTTTTGTATTGACAAATAACCACGTCATTGACGGTGCTGATAGTGTCATGGTGCGCTTAAATGATCGCCGTGAAGTTGAGGCAAAGGTGATTGGCACTGATCCACGGACTGATATTGCATTGTTAAAAATTGAAGCTAAATCAATTAACGCAGTTAAAATTGGTGACCCTACTAAGCTTCGCGTTGGCGAGTCAGTGTTAGCGATTGGTTCACCGTTTGGTTTTGATTATTCAGCGACTGCCGGCATTGTTAGTGCGAAGTCTCGTGCATTGCCAAGTGAGGCATATGTTCCTTATATTCAAACCGATGTAGCGATTAATCAAGGTAATTCAGTTGGGCCGATATTTAATGCCAATGGTGAAGTGATTGGTATTAACTCACAAATCTATAGCCGCTCAGGTGGCTTTATGGGTGTGTCGTTTGCTATTCCAATCGACGTTGCCATGGAGGTTGTGGCTCAGCTGCAGGAACAGGGTAAAGTAAGTCGTGGTTATTTAGGGGTTGCCATTCAAGATGTGACCAAAAATCTAGCCGATGCTTATGGCTTACCGCGTCCCGCGGGTGCCTTGATTGCTAATGTAGAGCCCGGCTCACCAGCAGACAAGGCCGGCTTGAAGCAAGGTGATGTGGTTGTTCGTTTTAACAATAAACCTATTAACCTAGCGGCTGAACTGCCACAAGCAATCGGTCGTGCCACAGTAGGTGATAGTTACGATCTTAATGTCGTACGTGATCGCAAGCCTGTTTTATTGAAAGTGAAGATTGAGCCTATTCCTGAAGAGGCTGCTCCTGTTGCTGAGACCTCTACTAAAACGCCTGATCTTTCTCGCCTAGGTATGACTCTGCGCGACTTACAAGACCGTGAAAAGGCACGTTTAAAAATAGAGGGTGGCGCGCT
>CAYYWS010000256.1:0-1613 GCA_964473955.1 uncultured Paraperlucidibaca sp.
CATAAACAAATCCTGAGCACTGCTGACGAATATCAAATGCCGGCACATGACCAATACCCAGCTCGCGCTGCACCAACACACCACATCCGGGGAAAAAATAATCCGGTGATAAGGTCGCGTAGATAATGCAATCGATCTCACTGGCTTCCATGCCGGCATCGGCTAATGCCGCTTTGGCTGCCTGAACACCCATGGTGTAATTGCCATCTTCTGGCTGCACCCAATGTCGCTCTTCAATGCCAGAGCGCTCCACAATCCACTCATGACTGGTTTCCATGACGTCAGCCAAATCATGATTGGTGACGGTACGGCTAGGGACATAAGTGCCCAAACCTAAAATGCGTGCGCGTGTAGTACTCATAAAAAGCCCCGGTGTTTTTTATTAATGAGGTCGCCCAAAAAAAGATGACATCCGTATGACAAAATCTGAACATCAAATTCTACCCGGAAATGTCATAACGTCGTTAGCGCATTGTGAAGCCTTCACTTTTAATACAAATACAGAGTCACTAAAATTATCTGCTGTTTGGCAGATGATTTGATGTGCCTCCTAACAGACTCTCTTCGTCGCTATTACACCTACATTAGCTCTCGTGGAATTGATATAAACCTTGGAGAGCCATGATGAAAAAAGTCTTTATCGCTGCCGCTATTGGCACCATGTCATCACTTGCAGCTGCCGACTCTGGTCAAACAATTTATGTAGGTAACCCCGCTAATTTAATGGATGTGAGTACATCTTTTGGCTTTCAAGCCGAAACAGGTCGAGCATGGGTTAATATCGTGGGCAACCGATTGGTGAGTGATGAGCCCTATTACAGCCGTGTGCGAGTTGATGGGCTAAGGTTTAACCCTGAAACATCGCAAGTGGTGCTTGCCAACAATGGCGTAGAGCTAGTATGCGCTAATGCAGTTGAGCGCGGCGTTGGTCCATTTAAGCGTGTTGGCTTACGTGCCACCGGCGAGTGTCCGATTCATCCACAGACCTTTACATCTAAATTGGATACTGGCTTTGATATTAAGCCCCTACAGCAGGTGAAGCTGGTATTAAAACCACAGGCCAGTGAGAGTTAAGTTAGCCTAAATAAGTCAGCCCCGATATTGGGGCTGACCTTTCTGACTTAATTCGCTTTAACAAACTGATCATAATGTCGTGATTCCAAGCTCTTTCGCCATCCCAGCAAAAATAATCTCCATGCCTTGAACCAACTCATTAATTGGTTGCTTAAAGTCTGTCGCTATCCATCCCTGACACAAATGAATAAGACTACCCACCATCGCTTTAGCCATCACGGTTAACATGACATCACTGGTGCCTTCTCCCTTCAGGAATGGCTTTGTAAAAGCCACTAATAAACCCACAAAATTCCCGTAGCTTTTGCCATACAAATGACCAAGCTGACCACGAACAGACATCGCTTCAATCATGATTAATTTTGCTTTATCAGGGTGGTCAGCTACAAACGTAAATGTCTGAAGTAGCCCGGCGTGAACTAATGCTTTGGCGTTATCTAAATAAGGTTGTGTAGCCTGCTGAATAGACACTAAGAGCTCAACGATGACTGCTTGATATGCCTCAAGTAACAACACATTGGTACTTTCATAAGACTCAT
>CAYYWS010000257.1:0-1605 GCA_964473955.1 uncultured Paraperlucidibaca sp.
AGTGAAGGTATTTCACGGGCGACTACGCGTACTGTGGTGTATGGATCGTTAGCAGTTTTAGCGCTTGATTTTGTGCTGACTGCTGTCATGTTTGGAGGCGTGTGATGCGTATGAAGTCTGTAGAATTAGTGGTGGGTTCGTTTTTGCTGGTGGCATTTGCTGCGTTAGCATTTTTAGCCTTCCAAGTTAGTGGTCTAACCTCGGAAATGAGTAAGCCTAGCTATCGTGTGCATGCCATGTTTCAAAATATTGGTGGCTTAACAGTGCGCGCTAAAGTGACGATGGCTGGGGTTGCGATTGGTCGAGTGGAGTCAATTGAGCTAGACAAACAAACCCAGTTGGCGCGCGTGGAAATGTCCATCGATCGTCGTTTTGATGACATTAGCACCGACACTGTTGCTGCGATTCTTACCTCAGGCCTGTTAGGCGAAAAATATATTGGCCTTACGCCCGGTGCAGATGATGAGTTTTTGCAAGAGGGTAGTCGTATTGAGCAAACGCAATCTTCAATTGTATTGGAAGAGCTGATTGGTCAGTTCTTGTTTAGCAAGGCTACCGAGGCACCTGCAGGTTCAGCGCCTGCTGCGTCAGCCGAAACAGATGATTTTGCGTTTTAAGCCTGACTATTCAAATATCTTGGAGTTTTTATGAATCGCTTAATGGCCAGTGTGTTCGGCTTAATGATGTTATTGGTGGCCCCTTTAACGGCCTTTGCCGACGCTCAGAATCCGCGTGACGTTGTGCAAACAGCTGTGGCATCTATTACAGAGCGCTTGAAAAAAGATCAGCAAGCACTTAAGAATGATCCAGCCGCACTTGAAAAGTTAATTGAAGAAGGTATTGAGCCATTTATTGACGTGCCTGGCATTGCTCGTGGTGTTATGGGACAGTTTTTTCGTCAGGCCACACCTGAACAGCGTGATCGTTTTGTGAAGGTGTTTCGCAATAGCATGATTCGTACCTACGCAAACGGCTTAGGCTCATACAATAACCAAAAGATTGTGGTGAAGCCTTATCGCCCTGGTGATAACCCCAATCGTGCTCAAGTTGACGTCGACGTTACTCTCGATGGCGGCCAAGTAGTGCCGGTTGTGTTCCAGATGGTAAAAACGCCTCAAGGTGAGTGGAAGGCACGTAATATTTTGGTGAATGGTCTAAACCTTGGTTTAGCTTTCCGCCAACGCTTTGCACAAACGGTTGAGCAAAATCGTGGCAGCATCGAGCGCGCGATTAATGCATGGTCACCAGAGGGTATCGATCCCGTCGGTACGGCAGGAAAATAATGTATAGCTTGTCATTGTTATCAAATTCGCAAGGCATCAGCCTACAGGGTGTTGTGTCGGTTGCAGATGCTGAGCAATGTGCCGCAGAAGGTTCAATGTTGCTGGCGCAGTTATCTGCGCAGCAACCTTGGCTGTGTGACTTAACTGAGCTGACTGAAGCTAGTAGTGTGGTGGTGGCAGTGCTGATGTCATGGCAACGTGTTGCTGGCGCCAAATCTACCCAGTTGAGCTTGATCGCACCACCCCCACGCCTGCACTCCATTTTAGAAGCCAGTAATTTATTATCAGTTTTTGCACTTGAGTCTAAGGAAACAACATGAAT
>CAYYWS010000258.1:0-1598 GCA_964473955.1 uncultured Paraperlucidibaca sp.
TGGTGCAAGCCTTGGGTTGTCGTTATTTGTATGTTGGTGATGATTTTCGCTTTGGCTGTGACCGCAGTGGTGATTTGGCTGCGTTAAAAGCGGCAGGTGAGCTTTTTAATTTTACCGTAGGTCAGTTGCCGACCATCACCGACAGTGGCGAACGTATTAGCAGTACACGTTTACGTGCGGCCGTGGTGCAGGCAGATTTTGTTCAAGCCGAAGCGTTAGCAGGTAGACCATTTGCTGTCACTGGGCGAGTGGTGCATGGCGACAAAATTGGCCGTACCTTAGGCCTGCCAACTGCCAATATTTTGATGCGTCGTCAGGTATTGCCGCTACGTGGCGTATTTGCCGTTGAAGTTTATGGTGTTGATGCAGCTCAGCCAGAGAAGGCTTTTCCAGGTGTGGCCAATGTCGGTTCGCGGCCTACGGTGCAAGGGATACAGGCACGTTGTGAAACCTATTTACTCAATTTTTCCGGCGACTTGTATGGTCGCCGGTTGCATGTGGTGTTTCGCCACAAATTAAGAGATGAGCAACGCTTTCCATCGTTGGATGCGTTGAAAACGGCTATTGAGGCAGATATTGCTGCCGGCCATGACTACTTTGCCGTGTGAAGAGCGCTTTATGGACTATAAGACCACGTTGAATTTGCCCGAAACTGACTTCGCTATGAAGGCCAGTCTGTCCACTCGCGAGCCTGCGCGTGTTGATGCATGGCGTGAAAAGCAGCTCTATGCCCAAATTAGAGCGGCGCGTGCGGGCGCTCCAAAATTTATTTTGCATGATGGCCCACCGTATGCGAATGGCGACATTCATATCGGCCACGCGGTCAATAAAATCCTGAAAGACATTATTGTTAAAGCCAAAACCATGAGTGGTTTTGATGCGCCTTATGTGCCGGGTTGGGACTGTCATGGTTTGCCCATTGAGCTCAATGTCGAAAAGCAGGTCGGTAAGCCTGGCGTAAAAGTCAGTGCTAAAGAGTTTAGGCAGAAGTGTCGTGAATATGCGGCCTCACAGGTAGCACGCCAGTCGGTGGATTTTCAGCGCTTAGGTGTTTTGGGTGACTGGGATAACCCCTACCTAACCATGAACTTTAAGCAAGAAGCCGGCATTATTCGTGTGCTGGGCCATATTGCCGATAACGGCCATTTGCATAAGGGTTTAAAGCCCGTGCATTGGTGCATGGACTGTGGCTCTGCTTTGGCTGAGGCGGAAGTGGAATATCAAGACAAGACCTCATCAGCTATTGATGTTGGTTTTGCCGCAGTCGACAGTGCCGACTTTGGTGCCCGTGTTGGTGTTGCTGTTGACAGTGCCGAAGTAGTTATTTGGACCACAACACCTTGGACTTTACCTGCTAACCAAGCAGTGTCGCTGCATCCTGAGCTGCAGTATGTGCTGGTGCGTGTCAATGTTGCGGGTGGTCAGCGCCATCTTGTGTTAGCTGAGTCACTGTGGCAGTCGGCGGTGGAGCGTTATGAGGGAAGTGATGCCACGGTGCTGGCGACCTTTGCCGGTAAGGTGCTAGAAGGCCTACAGCTGCAACATCCGTTTTATGCTCGTGTGGTGCCCGTCATTGTTGGTGAGCATGTCACGGCTGA
>CAYYWS010000259.1:0-1520 GCA_964473955.1 uncultured Paraperlucidibaca sp.
TCATGGCCTCACCCAAAGAGCCATCAACCACCATGCGGTCATTGGCAAAAGCGCGCGCGGTACCTTCTTGGAAGGAAAACACTTGGAAGGCATGGCTGACATGCTTAAAGCGAATCACCAAATCAGGACGACCCGGTGCATCGGCTAATACTTTAGCGCTGCCATTTTCGCCCACTTGCAGGGTGAAGGTAGGGCCGCTGGGGAATACCGTCATCTGCATGACAAAACCGGGACGAATATTACGCAGCTCGTTGCGCGCTTCTTCATCACGGGTCGACATGGCCGCCAAGCCGTTGCCAATGATTTTCATCATGGTGGCGACATAGGCTTTTTGCGCTTGATAGTTCAGTTTTTCTAGCGAAAGTTTGTCATTTTTCATTATGTGTTCTCGAGGACACTAATTAACGAGCGCAAAGTCTAGAGCATTTACTCTAAATTTGCTAGCCAACGAATTTGTTGCTTGCGTTGCGGATGGTCGGACAGCTGTGGCAGCAGCCATGCCATGGCTTGGCTGGCATCACGGTCAAATCCAAATGGCGGGTTAACGATGATTAAACCGCTACCGTTTAGGCCGAGTGCATTGTCATCCGGTTGCATCAGCAGCTCACACGCTAACATGCGGGTAATGCCGCTTTGCATCAGATTCCGATGAAAGCGCACAATATTGGCTCGCTGCTTGATGGGATACCAAACGGCATACATGCCGGTAGGCCATTTGCTCCAACATTTATGCAGCAGGCTCACCACTTCGGGGAAATGTTCGCGCTCATTTTCGTAAGGTGGATCAATTAGTACCAAGCCTCGCTTAATTGGCGGTGGTAATAAGGCGGGAAGGCCTTCATAGGCATCACGCTCATGCACCGCAACACGACGATCACGCGCAAAGTGATAACGCAGGCTGGTTGCTTCAGCATGCTGAAGCTCTAACAAAATGGCTTGGTCTTGCTCGCGTAAGGCGTTTACGGCCAACCATGGTGAGCCGGGATAGTCGGTGCGTGAAGCAGCGGCTTGGCGTGATAGTACCGCTTGTAAAAAGTCGGCCACCATCGGTGGTGCGCCGCGGTGGTCGTTTAGGCGACCAAAACCTAATTCGGCTTCACCGGTTTTACGGGCAGCAGCGGCATGTAGGTCATAAACCCCGGCGCCAGCATGGCTGTCGACATAACAAAAGGGTTTGTCTTTTTTCTTCAGGGCGTTCAGCAAGCCCATGAGTAGGGCATGCTTCATGACGTCGGCAAAGTTGCCGGCATGGTATAGGTGGCGATAATTCATGGTGTATTCATCAGGTCAACAAGTGACTGCATGATACGCGATTTGGCGTGACTAAAACTGACCTGTGCGCAGCAAGACGAGGGTACAGGCTTCTTCATTGGCAATGCCGGCTGCGTTTAGGCGGCTACTTAAGTCGTCGCGCTCACTGCCAGGGTTAAAAATGACCCGTTTAGGCGCGAGTGTAATCAAGTCATTCATCATGCGGTCGAGTAAGTCTGGGCTGACATAAATCGATACGGTATCAACGG